>JALVCR010000131.1 GCA_027009865.1 Campylobacterales bacterium | reverse complement strand
ATCATAGTTAAATTATACTAAGTTAAGAGATTTGGTATAATGGAATTTTAAATTATTTTAAAAGAAGTAGTATCATGAAGATAAAAATTCTATTTCTACCGACATTGCTTATATCTTCTCTGCTCTCTGCCGCATTTAATGTAGATTCAACTGCTCAATTTCGCCAAGCTTTAGAAGATGCTGCAATGAACGGGGAAAATGATACAATTATTTTAGCTCCTGACAGATCAAGCTATGGAGTATGGAGCAAAAGCCGTAAACAATGCACCGCAAATAAGTATAAATGTAAGTGGAACTATGAAAGTGTATATTCCTATTAAAGTAACTTTAGACATAAAGGCTCCTAAAGGTAGATAATTCTTTGCGTAATTTTACAGTTATTTTTAAAGTACCTGACAAATATACAATAAAAGCAAAAGTTGTTGATACAAAAGGCAATATTGTAGAAGAGAGTAAAACTCTTACTGTTCAAACTTTAAGTATTATAGAAGCTATAGAGTATGGTAAGAATCTTTGTGGGCATGTAAAATAAATTTACATGCCTGTAATATAAATTTGATTTAAATCATACCGCAAAATAGATAGCTTCCGGATGGTAAACGATAAGTGCGGAGGTTGTCTGTTCTGGGTGCATTTGATATGTCTCGCTTAGAGTTATTCCAAACTCTTCTGGTTTTAAAAGATCGAAAATAACCTTATTTGAGGAAAGATCTGGGCATGCCGGATATCCAAAAGAGTATCTTGCCCCCTGATATCCTCTCATTTTAACCTCTCTTATCGTTGGTTTTTCTCCTTTTAATATTCCAAGCTCTATTCTTATCTGTTTGTGAACTATTTCGGCCAAAGCTTCGGCAAGCTCGACTCCCAAACCGTGAACGAAAAAATACTCTTGATATTTTCCCATTTTATAAAGCTCTTGCTCATATTCGCTGATTCTATCTCCCGCGCTGACGCAAGTGAAAGCTATCAAATCATGACTCTCACTTTTGAAATAATCGCTTAGACACCTATAAGGCTTTCTTTTTTGTCTTGGAAAATCAAGATGATACTTAGCCCTTCCTATAACCTCTTCAAGAGGCTCTCTGTTTATATCTTCGCTTCTATTCCACCCTTCGCTTTCGTCAAAAATCAAAATAGAGTTTTTATCGCTTCTGCATGGATAGTATCCGTATATCATAATCGGTTTAAAGAGATCCTTTTGCAAAAACTCTCTTTTTAATCTCTCAAATGTCGGCCAAAGAAGCTCTTCTCTTTGTTTTACTCTCTCCTCTTTGCTCATTCCTTTGCCGCTGTATCCCCATCTTTGAGAAAATAGAAGTTTATGGTTTATCCAGTCAAAGGCAAGCTCTCTTACATCTGCGTTTAGAACTCTTCTTCCCCAAAACGGAGGAGTTGGGGTTGGAACTTTTTTTGGCATTTTTATCTTTTCAAAAGGAACAATCTCCTCTTTTTTCTCCTTTTTTTCTATAACAGCGCTCTCTTTTTGAGGATGAAGGTTAGTATCAAAATTTTTCTCTTCTATTCTGCTCATCGCCTCTATCCCGTCAAAAGCGTCTTTACAGTAAAATATAGGCCCGTCATACACTGGACGGCAAAATTCATCCACAAATTTTGAAGTAAGAGCCGCCCCTCCCAATAAAACGGGAATATCTATTCCTCTTCTTTTCATCTCCTCAAGATTTTCTTTCATAACGGCTGTCGATTTTACCAAAAGCCCGCTCATTCCGATAGCATCGGCGTTATGTTCTCTATAGGCTTTCAAAAAATCCTCAAGCTCGGCTTTAATTCCTATATTTATTACCTTAAAGCCGTTATTTGAGAGGATAATATCCACAAGGTTTTTTCCCACATCGTGAACATCTCCCTTTACTGTTCCCAAAACCAAAGTCGTATCGCTTGTTTTCTCTTTTTTGGGAAGATAAGGCTGAAGATAATCGACTGCCGCTTTCATAACTTCGGCTGACTGCAATACAAAGGGAAGCTGCATTTTGCCGCTTCCAAAGAGCTCTCCAACCTCTTTCATAGCATCTATTAAAATCTCATTGACTATCTTTTGGGGAGGAATTTCATCTTTGGCTTTTTTGATAATCTCCATCATCCTCTCTTTATCGCCGTCAATTAGGAGTTTATAAATCTTTTTATCAGTAGACAGTTTCTTAAACTCCTCATCCTCTTTATCCTTATCCACCTCCTTTTTTTGCGAAAAGTGGTCTATAAATTTAAACAAAGGATCTCCATCTTCTCTTCTATTAAAGAGCAGATCTTCGCAAACTTTTCTATCTTTTGGATCTATTTTATGAAATGGAATAATATTTTTTACATTTACTATCGCCATTGTCAGGCCGGCTTCTATGCAGTGATGCAAAAATACCGAATTTAAATACTCCCTTGCATGTTTTTCCAATCCAAAAGAGATGTTTGAGACTCCCAAAACAAAACCAACTTCGGGATGCCTTTTTTTAAACTCCCTGATTGCTTCTATCGTCTCGATTGCGGCCGTTTGATACTCCTCATCGCCGCTTCCTACCGTAAAAGTTAAAAGATCAAAAACCAAATCTTTTGGATCCAAACCGTGCTTTTTGGTAGCAAGATTATATATTCTCTCGGCAATCTCTACCTTTTGCTCTTTTGTTTTTGCCATTCCCTTTTCATCTATTGTCAAACAGACAAGCGCAGTTCCAAATCTCTTTGCCAAATCGCAGATTTTGTCAAATTTCTCAATTCCGTCCTCTAAATTGACAGAATTTATAATTGGCCTTCCCCCTATATTTTTTAGGGCAATCTCGATAGCATTAACCTGAGTGGAATCTACCATTAAAGGGAGAATTATCTTTTGAGAGTAGAGAAGAGATAAAATTTTCATATCTTTGCTCTCATCTCTTCCTGCAAATCCCACGCTTAAATCTATTCCGTGAGCTCCGCTTCTTACCTGCTGCTGGGCTACCGATAAGGTTCCCTCATAATCTTCTTTTAAAAGAAGCTCCCTAAAGGCTTTTGAGCCTGTCGCGTTTGATCTCTCTCCCACAAGAAAAGGGGGAGGGTCTTGTTTTATTGGTTTTGATTCAAAAAGGGAGGCTAAAGATTTTGGATGAGAGCCTTTTGGAGGTTTTGGTTTTGTGTTTGAAACCAAATCATTTAGGACTTTTATATGCTGGGGAGTCGTTCCGCAGCATCCTCCAAGCATACAGACTCCGTTAAATTCTAAAAAGCTTTTTTGAAGTTTTGAAAACTCCTCAGGCCCCATCGGATAGAAAGTATATCCTCCCC
>JALVCR010000130.1 GCA_027009865.1 Campylobacterales bacterium | reverse complement strand
GAGAAATGTTTTAAAAAATATAAACCTCAAATAGTAATTCACGCGGCGGCATACAAACATGTCCATTTGGTAGAGCATAATATAGAGCCTGCCATAAAAAACAATATAATAGGAACTCAAACCTGCATAGATTTGGCTGTAAAATATAATACCGAGAAATTTGTATTAATCTCAACGGATAAAGCGGTAAGGCCTACAAATGTCATGGGAGCTACAAAAAGAGTTTGCGAACTCTATGCTCAAAATACAAAAAGCAAAAGCTGCGAAATCGTCTCAGTTAGATTTGGAAACGTTTTAGGAAGCAGCGGAAGCGTTATTCCCAAATTTAAAAAACAGATAGAAAACAATGAGCCAATAACCGTAACTCATCCTGAAATTACCAGATATTTTATGCTAATTCCCGAAGCCTGCCAGCTTGTTTTGCAGGCTGCGGCTATTGCAAAAGAGAATGAAATTTTTATTTTGGATATGGGAAAACCGGTTAAAATAGTAGATTTGGCAAAAAAGATGCTAAAAATATACGGAAAAGATCTTCCAATAAAATATATAGGATTAAGACCGGGAGAGAAGCTTTATGAAGAGCTTTTAATAGACGAAAGCGATAAAAAAACAATATACGACTCTATCTTTGTAGCCAAACCGACTTTCTATGATATAGAAAAACTAAAAAAGGATATCAAAGAGCTTTTGGAAACAGAAAACAAGATAGAAAAACTAAAAGAGATAGTGCCCGAATTTAACCATAATGCAAATTGAAAATAAGAAATATGATATAATCTTGATAAATTTCATAGATAGAGGAAGAGCATGAAGTTTTATATAGCAACCGATCATGCGGGATTTGCGATAAAAGAGGATGTAAAAAAGATAGTTAAAGATTTGGGATATGAGATAGAGGATTTGGGCACAAACTCAAATGAGAGAGTAGATTATCCCGATTTTGCCCATAAATTAAGCAGAGCCGTTTTAAATGAGAGCGGAAGTTTTGGAATTTTGATATGCGGAACCGGAATAGGAATGAGTCTTGCCGCAAACAAACACAAAGGAATAAGAGCCGCATTATGCCATGACGCATATACGGCAAAAATGGCAAGAGAGCATAATGATGCAAATGTTTTATGCTTTGGCCAAAGAGTTGTAGGGCTTGGAGTTATTGAATCTATCATAAAAGCGTGGTGTGAGAGCAAATTTGAGGGCGGAAGACATGCTAAAAGAGTGGAGAAGATAGAGATTTAGATGTTTTTTAACTGGTTTATAATAACCGTTTTAGTTTTTGTTTTCGTATATCTTCTTATTATGCTTTTTTATACAAAGTCTTTGCTGAAAAAAGAGAAGAAAAATAATAAAATTTTAAAAGCAACTTTGGAAGATGCGGAAGTGATGATTAGAAAATATCAAATTCAGTTGCAAAGAGCTCTTGGGGATATAGATCTTTTAAATAACGAATTAAACAAAGTCAAAAATGATATAAAGGCTCTAAGGCTTAGAAACTCCCAGTATAGAGTCGAAAATGAAAAATTAAATAGAAAAATCGAAGAGTTGGAAGGAAAAATCGAAGCTCTACTTTAAAAAAGGAGAAAAAAATGGGAATAGAGACAATCTCTTATATAGCTTTCGGAGTGCTTTTTGGGGCTTTCTTGCTTTTAAAGTTATTAATTTTCAAATAGGAAGAAGTTATGAGAGAGCTAAGCAAAAAAGATAGGGAATATCTGTTAAATACGATAAGAACGATAGAAAATTTTCCAAAACCGGGAGTAAATTTTAAGGATATAACGACTCTTTTAAATAACAAAGAGGCTTTTAAGCTTTTGATGGATCATTTAGAGAGCAGATACAAAGAAAAAGAGATAGATTATATAGCGGGAATTGAGAGTAGAGGTTTTATTTTAGGAGCGGCCCTTTGCGCAAGATTAAACAGCAGATTCGTTCCCATAAGGAAAGCCGGAAAACTTCCTTATACCACAATTACGGAAAAATACTCTTTAGAGTATGGATTTGATGAAATTGAGATTCATATAGACGCTTTTAAAAATATAGACAAACAGACTCCAAACGTTTTATTAATAGATGATTTAATAGCAACGGGAGGAACCGCAAAAGCGGCCGCAAACCTTATAAACAAAGCGGGAGCTAAATGCATGGAAGCATGCTTTTTAATAAATTTGAAATTTTTAAACGGAGATGAGGAACTTAAAAAGATGACTCAAGTATATTCCGTATTGGAGATAAGTTAGATGTATATACCTAAACCTTCTAAATTTGACCCCGATGAAAACGGACATTTTGGAATCTTTGGAGGAAGATATGTTCCAGAAACCCTTATGCCGATTTTACTGGAGCTTGAAAAAGAGTATCAAAAGGTAAGATTTGATAAAGATTTCTGGAGGGAAGTGCACTACTATCTAAAAGATTATGTAGGGCGGCCATCTCCCCTCTTTTTAGCCGAAAACTTATCAAAAGAGTTAAATGCCAAGATATATTTAAAAAGAGAAGATTTAAACCATACCGGAGCTCATAAAGTAAACAACACTATTATTCAGGGGCTTTTAGCAAAGAGACTTGGCAAAAAGAAAGTTATAGCAGAAACGGGAGCTGGACAGCACGGAGTCGCAACCGCTACAATAGCGGCTCTCCTTGGACTTGAGTGCGAAATTTTTATGGGTGAGAAAGATGTAAAACGCCAAGAGCTTAATGTTTTTAGAATGAAGCTTCTGGGAGCTAAAGTAAATCCGGTAAAAAGCGGCAGCAAAACGCTAAAAGATGCAATGAACGAAGCGATAAGACACTGGGTTACAAATGCAAGAGATACGTTTTATATCATAGGAACGGTAGCAGGCCCCCACCCATATCCGATGATGGTAAGAGATTTTCAAGCAATCATAGGATATGAGGCAAAAGCCCAAATTTTGGCAAAAGAGAACAGGCTTCCAGACTACGTTATAGCCTGTATAGGCGGAGGAAGCAATGCTATGGGGATTTTTAGCCACTTTTTGGATGAAGAGGGAGTTAAGTGTATAGGAATAGAAGCCGGAGGGCTTGGGCTTGATACAAATAAACACGGAGCAAGCCTTGCAAAGGGGAGTCCTGGAGTTTTGCACGGACAGATGAGCTATCTTTTGCAGGATGAAGAGGGACAGATTTTGGAAGCCCACTCCATATCAGCCGGCTTGGATTATCCGGGAATTGGACCTGAACACTCCTTTTTAAAAGATATAAACGCAGCCTTTTACGACTCTATAACCGATAAAGAGGCTCTTGATGCTTTTGTGTGGCTCTCTCAAAAGGA
>JALVCR010000129.1 GCA_027009865.1 Campylobacterales bacterium | reverse complement strand
CAAGAATAAATCCTCCTATCAAATCCCAATAATTATCCAAAAACTCCCTTGTTTTACTGTAAGTCTCAATCGAGTCCGACCGTTCGTCCATTAAAGTTACTCCTCAAATAGTGAAATTGACTGTTGTTTTTTATCTTCCAAAAGAGGCAAAAAGTCCTCTTTTCTTCCATAGATAATACCCAAATGAAAATTTTTTATCAACTTTAAATTTTTTAATTCTAAAAATCTGTAAATTTCAATACCCAAATCTTCAATATTTTCGCCTTTAGGTATGAAAACTACGCTTTTAGCCCATTTTGCTTCCTTTTTGATGAAATCTGCCTCTTTTTTTAGCAGTTTTTTATCCTTTTCAAATATCAAAACTTTCTGAGTGCTTCCAAACGGTTTTTTGACAAACAGCTTATTGATAAAAACCGGTTCAAAATGGTTTTCTATGAAATTTAAGTTATGAAGGTCATAATCTATATCGTTTTTTTCAAAAAAACTCAAAGCCTTTTTAAGCTCCTCTTCAAAAATCGGGGGAATTTTGATATTTTTAAAAATTTTCCCCTTATATAAAAAAGTATTTTCAAATAGAGAGCTGTTTATCGATTGGAACCCCCCTTTTTCTTCCTCAATCTCTTTGAAACTTGGATAAATTTTCTCCAAAAGATCTTTATCCCTTCCAATTATCGTGGCATTCTCTTTTGCGTGGAAAATTTTTTGAAAAATATCGTAAATGGAGTCGTTTAAAAATATTATGTTTTTAGATAGAGAGGCCGATTTGATTATATCGCTTAAAATCTCATTGGCATAAAATACTTTTATGGATTTTTCGCTTAGATAAAATCTTAAAATTCTTATTAGAGCTTTTTTGAGGGATTTTACTTTTATCCAGGCTATCTCCCTATCAAAAATCTCTACATCTTCCCTATCGAAAATAACAGCGTATGCCCCGTTTGAGACGGCTTCTTTTATATCTTCTATGCCGGTATAAACAAATGCGTCGGCATTTTTTACACGTTTGGAAGAGAATTCTATATTGTTTATAGAGAAGACCAAGGGAGATGTCAAAATCTCTCCCTCGATTAATCTCGATAGATTCTCTATCGTCATCTATTTAATAGGGGTTCCGGCTCTTTTTGGTTTTTCCGGGCGGATTAGAGTAAGAGAGTCTTCATCTTTTGCGGCAAGGATCATTCCCTGGCTTACAAGTCCCATAATTTTTGCCGGTTTTAAATTCGCCACAACGCAAACTTGAGTGTTTATAAGCTCTTTTGGAGAGTAATACTCCTTAATTCCCGCAATTATCTGTCTTAGACTCTCTTCTCCCAAATCAACTTTTAATTTTAGAAGTCTATCGCTCTTTTTTACCTCTTCGGCTTCCACTATCGTTCCAACTTTCAAAGATACTTTGAAAAAGTCATCTATCGTAATTATCCCCTCTTTTTTCTCAGCTTTTTTGCTCTCTTTTTTTACTTTTCTCTCAGCCAAAAGCTCTTTTTCTATTTTTGTAAATAGGGGAGGTATCTTTTCTATTTTGAAATTATCCAAAAGTTTATCTTCCACTATCAATTTTTTGTAGTTTTCATGATTTATCTTAAATTTTAAGGCTTTGGCTATTTTTTCCGCGCTCTTTGGCATTGCGGGATAGAGCATAATGGCCGTTTTTGCCAATAGATTTGCAATCAAAGCCACAAGAGCCATCGCCTCTTCTTCTTTTCCTTCTTTCATCAGTTTCCAAGGCTCGTATATCGTAATTGACTGATTTGCGAGAGTTAAAATTTTCCAAAGCTCTTCAAGATATCTGTTTGTTTGAACATTATATATGAAATCGGGAAGCTTTTTTATATGCTCTCTTGCTTCGTTTAGCTCTTTTTGGTGATATTTTAGGACATTTTTTGAGTCTATATTAAAATCGAAATATTTTTGACTCATTCCAATTACTCTGTTTAAAAGGTTTCCAAGATCGTTGTTTAAATCGCTGTTTATTCTATCTATCAGCGCTCTTTGGCTAAAATCTCCGTCAAGCCCGAAAGATACCTCTCTTAGCATAAAGTATCTAAAAGGCTCTATTCCGTAAGCTTCGCAAACCTCTTTTGGATCTATAACGTTTCCTTTGGATTTGCTCATCTTCTCGCCGTTTCTTGTCCACCATCCGTGAGCGGCTATATGTTTTGGTAAAGGAAGATCCAAGCTCATAAGGAAAGCCGGCCAATATACGGCGTGAAATCTTAAGATATCCTTTCCGACAAGGTGCACTTTAGCCGGCCAGTAATCCATCCTTTTTTCATCGGTGCCGTATCCCAAAGCAGTTAGATAGTTCATAAGCGCATCAAGCCAGACATATATTACATGTTTTGGATCGTTTATGGAGGAGGGGAGTTTGATACCCCACTCAAAGCTTGTTCTGGTTATGGATAGATCTTGAAGTCCTTGTTTTACGAAACTTATTACCTCGTTTTTTTTGCTTTTTGGGATAATGCACTTCTCCTCTTTTTCATACCATTCAAGAAGAGCCTTTTCATATTTTGATAATTTAAAAAAGTAGCTCTCTTCTTTTACTATTTGAGTCGATTTGCCGCAATCGGGACAAAATTCCCCTTCTATTAGCTGAGTTTGGGTAAAGAAAGATTCGCAGCTTACGCAATAAAAGCCTTCGTAATAATCTTTGTAGATATCTCCCTTTTGATACATCTTCTCAAAGGCTTTTTGCACGCCTATTATGTGCTCTTTATCTGTCGTTCTTATGAATTTATCGTAACTTATTTCCATATAATCCCAAAGGTCTTTAAAAACTTTGCTTATCTCATCGGCATACTCTTTGGGGTTTTTGCCTCTTTTTTTAGCCGCCTCTTCTATTTTTTGTCCATGCTCGTCTGTTCCGGTTAGAAAAAAGGTATCTATCCCGACAAGCCTTGAGTATCTTGCTAAAGTATCGGCTATGATGGTTGTATAAGCGTGTCCTATGTGAGGCACGTCGTTTACGTAGTATATCGGCGTAGTGATATAGGCTTTTTTACAGTGTGAATCTTTCATTTTGCTTTCCGTTGATTTTTGTTTTGTTGAATGATACAAAAAAATAGTTTAATTGTGAAGTAATCGGGAGGTTTTAAAATTCAAAACCTCCTCCTTTGCCTTTATTCATACTTTTATAAACGGCATCCACATAAGATTTTCTTATCTCGCAGCCTATTATCTTTTCACACTTCATACAGCTGTTTAAATTGTGTTTTTGCTGACACTCTTTTAAGATTTGAAGCTCTTTCTCAAGCCTTTTCTCAAATTCGTCAGTCGATGTCGCATTGAT
>JALVCR010000128.1 GCA_027009865.1 Campylobacterales bacterium | reverse complement strand
CCCATACATAAACTCTCTTACCGCTTCTCTCAACGCTTCCAAGAGGTATAAATTCTCCTTCTATCTCTTTGGATGTCTCCTCTTTAAACTCCCTTTTAGCGGCATCTAAAAGATCCTCTCCCTTCTTTACCTCTCCTTTAAAAATACTCCAAGATCTCTTCTTGTTTTTCCAAAAGGGGCCTCCCATATGCCCCAAAAAAACTTTAATCTCTCCATTTTCCACTTTGAAGGGAAGTATCCCGCCGCTTATCTTCAAAAGAATCTCTTTTTAATTTTCTCCCAAAATTTAGAGCATGGAGCCTTCTTTTCCTCGTAAGAGGGCAAAATATCTTTTAAGCTTTTATCGCTTTTACTCTTCTTCTCTTCCTTTTTATCTCCATTTGGTTTATCTTCTTTTTCTTTGTTTGTCTCTTTTAATTTAGACTCCGTTTTAGAAATATCCTTTTTTGTCTTTTCAATCTCCTCTTTTATCTCTTTTTCACTCTCTCTGCTCTCTTTGGAAACGGACGAGAAAAATGAAAATTTTGTAGAGAAATCTTTTATCTTCTCTTCGCTCTCTTTTAAAAGAGAGTGCAATCTATTTTTCTCGCTTTCTAATTTTTTCAAAATAGTATCTTTATTAGAGAGCTCTTTAACCCTGCTTGATAACTTCTCTTTAAGATTTTCTATCTCTTTTTCTTTATCTTTTAAAAGTTTTAAAATTTCTTCTTTCTCTTTATAGGCGTTTTTTAAAACGGCCTCTTTTTCGTTTTTTAATTTTGATAAAATCTCATCTTTTTGAGCTTTCAATTTACTCAGTAAAGCCTCTTTTTCTTTTAATGTTTTTAGATTGTTTTGAATCTTCTCTTCAAGCTCTCCAAAAATTTTCTCTTTCTCTTTAGATAAAGCCTCCAAATTGCCTTTTAAATTCTTATTCTCTTTTTCTAAAGCCTCTATTTTTAATTTTTGGCTATCTATCTCCTTTTTTAAATCCTCTATCTCATCATTTAAAAGATCTATATCCTTCAAAAGAGAGCTTTTTTCATCTAAAAGTTCGCTGTTTTGCTCCTTTAGTTTTAAAAGCTCATCTTCAATTTCCGCTTTGCTCTCTATCAAAGAGGAGAGTTTGCCCTCTAAACCGCTCTTTTCTTTTTTCAATCTATTAAGCTCGTTTTCGGCAGCTTTAGAGCTGTTTTCCAAATTTGCAAACTGATAAGAGAGATTATGATACTGTTCATCTTTCTCTTTTAATAAAAGCTCTCTTTTGCCAAGCTCGGCGTTAAGCTCTTCTATTTGAGGCTCATAATTTTTTTCCGAAAAGATTTTGGATAGAAAATATCCGACTATAAATCCCAAAATCCATGCCGCAAGGAGGCACCAAAAAATTGAGGATAACATCTCACTCTCCTTTGTTTAAATGAATCTCTACACGCCTATTTTTTATATCCAAAGGATTGCCGGCTATAAAATGGCTCGCTCCGTAACCTTTGGCAACTATATTTTTATTGGTTTTCATATGGGATTTCAGATAATCCCTGACAGCTTCGGCTCTTTTTTGACTTAAAATAAGATTATAATTTTTATCCCCTCTTGCATCTGTATATCCTGCAACTTCAATATTTACATCATCTGGCAAAGAATCCAACAGCTCTATTGCTTTATTTAATGTATTCTCACTCTTTTTAGTAATTTTAGAGCTGCTTAATTTAAATCTAACAGGCTCAAGACTTAGAAGCTTTGATATTTTACTTTCAATGTCTTTGATGCTATTACTCTCTTTGCTCTCTTTTGGAGTCTGATTTTCACCATCTTTTGGAGTTTGCAAAACTTTTATAGAAGTTTTATCATCTATTTTAAAACCCTCTTTTACGAAAGGATCAAGCAAAGCTAAAAACTCCTCTTTATCCTCCTCTTTTGGAAACTCTCCATCTATTAAAACACTTCTTTCATCTATTATAAGTTTTGAATTTTCAACCCCTTTATCTTTAAAAAATCCCAAAATCCTTACAGCATACCCGCTCCAGTCAGCCCTATTCTTATTATCTAAGAAAGTTATATCCTTTTTGCATTCCACATTTTGACACATCTTATCTATCTCTTGCAAAATCGAAGAATTTTTATCATCAGAGCTTAAAACAGCCTTTATATACAAAACGCCGTCTCTATCCTCAAAATTGAAAGATGGATTAGTTTTAGGCTCCTTCTTGGAAGCCAAAGCATTCTCAGAAACAGCACTCGCGGCAGCTTGAATTTGAGTGTTCTTAGAAGAGAGAGAGTTTTGCTCTTTTAAATAATTTTTATCTTCAACTGCTGTTTTATCTGCAATATTTGAAGATAACACCTCTTTTTTACCGCTAAAATCCCAGCAGAAATAAAAAAGCACAGCCGTAAGAAGCAGTCCCAAAAGGAGCATAAATTTGTTCATGGCAATATCCTTCTTGAAGTTTTACTTAAAGTATAACTAAGAAGAATATTGCTTCCTATTAAAATAGAATTTATTATTACTACAAAAGTTTAAATTAAAAATACAAATTAAACTATTTTTCTATAAAGATACCTTACAAACAAAATCGTTAAACATACTACAAAAATTTTAAAATCAAGCTCGGAAGCGAAATGAGCTTTTTGAAAAAGTTTGTTATCTACAATAGACTCTCCCATCTTTTGAAACTCTATAATTTGGGGAGTATAATAAAAAACAAACATAAGCCCCATCCACACAACTCCAAAGGCGCTAAAAAAAGTGATTTTGTCTCTGCAAAAGACAAAAAAGTGATAAAGCTCCACAACCAAAACCAAAATACTAGCAAAAGCTATAAAATAGCCGCTTCTTACAAAAATCTGAGTCATTATAAGACCCTCTTGATAGTGATTTAAAACTCCGCTTAAAATGGCATCTGCATGGAAAATCACGGGAGCTACAAAGACTCCAAGAGACAAAGAAACACCCAAAGCAGTTCCCAAAACAAGAAGGTAAAAAATCAAAAAAGGTTTAGAAATACACATATCTTTCATTTTATAATTCCTTTCATCAGAAAAAATTTTGCCTCATCTTACATCAATTTATCTAATGTTATAATTAAACTAAAAGGAAATTAAAATGAAACCATATATACCTCAAAAACTGCCTATCAAAGATATAAATTGGGAATTTTTAATTGAGAATATCGCAAAAGCAAATAGAGCCATAGCTAAGTACGATGGCTTTTTACAAATTATTCCCAACCCGAAACTACTTTTATCACCTTTAACAATGAAAGAAGCTGTATTGTCTTCAAAAATTGAAGGAACACAAGCTACATTTGAAGAAGTGATGGA
>JALVCR010000127.1 GCA_027009865.1 Campylobacterales bacterium | reverse complement strand
GGGATCGGAATAGACTTTAAAAAATCTTAAAATCTCCACATCCAAAGAGGTTTCCTCTTTCATCTCCCTTTTTAATGCCTCTTCTACACTCTCCCCTATTTCGACAAACCCTCCCGGCAAAGCCAAACCGTATGGAGGATTTTTCCTCTCAATTAAAACTATTCCTTTAAAATTCTCATTCTCATCAAATACTTTTATAATGCCGTCAACCGCCAAAAACGGTGTTTTTATCATAATCAAACTCCTTTATTCTTCCTTTTCTAAATTCAAAAACTCTTCTATCGCATGCAAAAGAGGAAAGATTTACATATTCCATTTCACCCTCTTTAAAAAACCTGTTTTGATGATGATGCCCCTCTATTACTAAATCGCACTTTTCATACCTTCTTAATCTCTCTTTGATGAAATCCTTGAAATTCTCCATCTTTCTGCAAGGCTCTTTTTTTGCTTGGGATTTTAAAATTTTTCTGGATATAAAAAATCCAAAAACCCTATCGATAAGATTTAAGACTGAGAGCAGAATCTCATTTCTTATTATTTTGCTGTATAAATTGTAAGAGAGGTTTTCAAAAATATCTCCGTGAGAGATTAAAATCCTTTTATCTTCATAAAAAAATAAAGCAGGCTGCTTCTTTAGAGGGATAACTTCGATATCTTTAAAAATAGGTTTCAAGACAAAATCGTGGTTTCCTTCAAAATAGTATATTTTAACTCTTTTAGATAGATACCTTAATAAAACTATCTCTTTTGAGAAAATTTTTTTGGTGTAGTCTATTTTAAAAGAGAGCAAATCAAACATATCCCCAAGCAAAAAGAGCTGCGGAGGAAGAGGATTTAGTTTTTTTAAAAAAAGCAAAAATTTATAAAAATCGTCTCTGTTTTCGTTTAGATGGGCGTCGGCTATAAAAAGCGCGCCCTCTTTGATTTTACGGGACATAAGCTACTATTGGGATGGCTGTATCTTCTCTAAATCCGCACATCAAATTGGCATTAACAACCGCTTGAGAAGACGCCCCTCTTAACAGATTGTCAATAGAACTTGAGATAAAGAGGCTTTTTTTATCTCTTTTTACAAAAAGATCGCAAAAATTGGTTCCAGCCGTGCTTTTTACATCCACAGGATTTTCTCTTACTCTTATAAATTTCTCATCTTTATAAAAATCTTTTAAATAATTAAAAACATCTATCTCTTCTTTTAAAACCGCATAAACATTTACAAGCATTCCTCTGCTTATTGGAAGAAGCTGGGGAACAAAGTTTATCTCTAAATCTCTCTTTTTAAGTTTCAAAACTTTCTCTTTAATCTCCGGCTCGTGTCTATGAGAGAGAGGATTGTAGGCAAAAATATTCTCATTAACCGTAACAAAATGAGTCTTTGAAGAACACTTTTTCCCCGCTCCGCTAACTCCGCTTTTTGCGTCTATAAAAACCGGATAGTTTTCATCAAGAAAATCTGCAAAAGGAAGCAGCGCAAGCAAAGAGGCTGTGGGATAACATCCCGGATTTGCCACTAAAGATGCCTTTTTTATCTCTTCTCTATAAAATTCGGGAAGCCCGTAAATGGCTCTTTTCAAATTCTCCCTATCTTCATGAGCGCAATAAAACTTCTCGTAAGTTTCAAGCTCAAGTCTGTAATCGGCTGATAAATCCACAACTCTCACACCCTCTTTTAAAAGCTCTTTTGCAAAAGACATAGCGCTTTTGTGGGGAAGAGCCAAAAAGACAAGCTCGCTTTCTTTTGCAATCTCTTTTATATCAGCTTTGTTTATTTGAAGATTTATAATACCTTTTAAAGATGGATGAACCTCATCAATCCTTCCGCCATCTTCGCTTCCAAAAACGCCTTTTAAATCAAAATAGGGATGATTAATCAAAATTTTAACAAGCTCAAGCCCGGTATAGCCGCTTGCTCCTATAATGGAGACTGGAATTTTACTCTCCACTCTTAGAGCCTTTATAATATATTTTAACTATCTCAAAACTCTCCTCTTTTCCGGGAAGCTTAATAGTAACCTCTTCTCCCTCCTCTTTTCCCATCAAAGCCCTTGCCATCGGGGAATTAAAAGAGATAAGTCCGTGTTCTGGATTGCTTTCGTAAGCTCCCACTATCGTATATTCTATCTCCTCGCCCGTATCAAGCTCCTCTAAAACCACTGTAGAGCCAAACATCACTCTATCATGCTTTAATTTGGAGGGATCTACAACCTGAACTCTTGAGGCAAGATCGTTAAGTTCCGCAATCCTTGCTTCTATGAAAGCCAATTTCTCTTTTGCCGCATGATACTCTGCATTTTCTTTCAAATCTCCATGACCTCTTGCTATATCTATCTCTTTTACAGTTTCAGGTCTTTGTCTTGTTATTAAATCATTTAATTCTTCCATTAGTTTCTTATAGCCGTATTTGCTAATAGGTTCCTTTTGCATCTATTCTCCTAAAATTATTGATTTAAATCAAATTATATAACAATTCTCTTTATTTTGTTATTATCCAATGCAAAAGTTACGTTATATCTATCAAGCATCTCCTCGATTTCATGCTCTCTTACCGGTTCGCTAAAGTAATATCCCTGCATCAAATAGCAGTTTTGGGATTTCAAAAACTCAAGCTGCTCTTTTGTCTCCACTCCTTCCGCAACTATCTCCAAGCCAAGCTTTTTGCCCATCATTATAATAGCGCTTACAATCTGCGTATCGTCGCTATCTATCTGAACATCTTTTACAAAAGATCTGTCTATCTTTAGAGTGTGAATTGGAAGCTTTTTAAGATAGCTAAGAGAAGAATATCCCGTTCCAAAATCATCTATTGCTATAGTTATTCCAAGCCTTCTTAAGCTTCTTAAAGTTTTTTCTACTTTTTGAACATTTTTCATCAACACATTTTCAACTATTTCTATCTCAAGTATTGAAGGATCAATTTTGCTCTCTTTTAAAATCTCCTCCACGGTCTCCACAATTCCATATTGAGATAATTGATTTATAGAAAAGTTGACAGCCACTTTTATATCTCTAAAACCTTTCGTATGCCACTTTCTTGCCTGCATACAAGCTTTTCTTAAAATCCACTCTCCAAGCTCTAAAATAAGCTTACTGTTTTCCGCGATATCTATAAACTGCTGAGGAGGAATGTTCCCAAGCTCTTTATGCCTCCATCTAACAAGAGCTTCAACTCCCGCTATCTTATTGTTTTTAACATCAACTTTTGGCTGATATAGAAGATATAGCTCATTATTTTTTATAGCATCTCTTAAACCGTTTGTAATCTCAAGTTTTCTGTAATACTCCTGATTCATATCTTCAGTAAAATATTGAAAATTATTTTTTCCGCTCTCTTTTGCCTTATACATAGCCATATCGGCGTTTTTGATAAGCTCCTCCATATTTTTGCCGTCATCTGGATAGATGCTTATTCCTATACTAACTCCCACATAAACGGTTTTATCTTTTAGTTTTAAAGGTTTTGATATGATATCGATTAATTTTTGAGCCACAACGGAGGTGTATGCATCATCTCTTATCCCCTCCAAAATAATGGTAAACTCATCTCCACCAAGCCTTGATACGGTATCTTGCTCTCTAAGAGAGCTCTTAAGCCTTTTTGAAATCTCAACCAAAAGCATATCTCCATAATCGTGTCCCAAAGTATCATTTACCGTTTTGAAATTGTCCAAATCCAAAAACATCAAAGCTATCTTTTTGCCATATCTTTTAGAGTAAGCTATCGCATGCTTTAACCTATCTTGAAATAGTATCCTGTTTGGCAAAGATGTTAAAGTATCATAATGGGCTAAGAAATTGAGTTTCGTTTCAAAATCTTTCTGTTTGGTAATATCAAGAGATATTCCCCCGATTAATCTTTTATTGTTTTGAATAATAGGAAATCTGTAAGTTTTAAAAATATAGGGCTTTTTGGAAGAGTCAAAATGTTTCTCTTCCGCAACTCTTAAATCCTGCTCCACTAAAACAAGTCTCTCCTCCATCTCTATCTTTTGAGCCATCTGTTTTGGAACTACTGCCGAAATTGTCTTATTTAAAAGGTCTTTAAAACCAAAAAATTTATACATATACTCGTTTACAAAAACAAACCTTCCCTTTTCATCTTTTATAAAGACATTTCCCGGAATATTATCCATAAAGAGCCTAAATAGAGCCTCGCTCTCTTTTAATTTTATCTCTATCTTTTTAAGCTCCGTAATATCGGTTGTAAAGCCCGCCATTCTTCTAGCTTTCCCTTCACTGTTAAAAAAAGCTTTGGCCTTTACCTCCACCCACTTTTCAGCCCCGTTTGGAGTCTTTATTCTATGCTGGATTTTAAAATTTTCGCTCTCTCCGTTTAAATGCCTATCAAGCTCATTTATAACTTTCTTTTTATCCTCTTCAACTATCAAATTAAGCCAGGTATAGATACTCTTTGGAACCTCTTTTGTTCCATACCCCATAATCTCTTTCCATCTGTTTGAGTAGATAACCTCATCCTTTTCCAAATCCCAGTCCCAAAGACCGTCATTTGCCCCGTCCAAAGCGATTTTATATCTATCTTTCCACTTCTCAAGCGCTTTTTTGGCTTTAATCTGCTCTGATATATCAAAAATTATCCCCATTTTTCCGCATCTGTTTCCTTCATCGTCATATAAATATGAAATATGCACAACTATATGTTTCTCTTTGGAATTATCGGCTATAATTGTGGTTTCAAATTCTCTTTTTAAAGAGTTTTGACAGCTTTTAACAAGCTCATTTAAAGATTTTCTTCTATTATCTCCCATAAAAATATCAAAAGCTTTATTGCTTCCTATATAATTTCTGCTCATATCTTTAAAAAATATAGGAAGAGGCACAAAATCTATCACTTTTTGAAAATTTTTAAGATCCATAAACCCTCTGATTTTCTTCTTATCTCTCTTTCCAAAAGTGATAGCTACAATAAAAATAGAATCAAAAACTACATTTAACAACAAAATTTCCCAAAGTCCATTAAAATCATTATTGTAAATAACTCCTAAACTCATTAAAACAGCGTTTAATAAAATAGTAGAAGAAAATACTATCGGTTTAAACCAAACAGTTGCAAAAATAAGAGGAATAAAAAATAGATACTCTAAACCAATCTCCTTAGCTATAGGATAATAGTCTCTATTGTATAAAAGCAAAGACAAAGAAAAAGTAAAAAATAAAGAAAATATTATTTTTAAATCGAAACGAATCTTCTCTTTTGAAAAATAAAAATATGAAGATATTGCAAAAGAAGCACCTGTCAAAGTTCCAAGAGTATTAGCGAGTAATTTAAGATACCATTTATTTTCTAAACTAAAAGAAGAGGTATAAAAAAGATTGCTTAAAACATCTCCGGCTAAAACAGTTAATGAAACTAAAAGAGCAGAAATCAAAAATATAATAGCTTTCTTGGATTTTAGAAAAAAATTGGGATTTGTTTCATACTGTTTAAATAGTAAAACTCCAAGAAGTAAAGAGGAAAAATAGACAAAAGTATTTTTTAAGCTCTCTTCCAAAGTAAAAAAAGCAAAAAAAGAGAGAAAATATATAAAAAAAACGGCTATTAACACTCTAATGCCGTAAATTGCCCCCAGAGCAAAAGCTATACCCAGAGAAATACTTACAAAAGGAGTATCTTTAAACTGAAACCAAAAAAAAGACTCTCCAAAAGCGCTAACGGTAAAAAAAGTTAAATAAAAAAGAGCAAATAGAGTCTCTTTATTTAAAATATGACGATTTTTTTGCGGCATTGATTCTCCTGTTAACCTACATAACTTATAGGTAAAATCGTCATATTTTAATATTTAGTTAATATAAATTAACTTAGTTTGCTAATCTTTCTCCAAATTTAAGTAACATAGGCTTAATTTGATATTTTGCCGAGTTTATTTCATCTATATCTTTTAATCCAAAACTTCCATTATTGTAAACTACAACTCCATTTACTCTTTTTGCCAGATTTTCCAAACCTATCGTAACAAACTCATAAGCCATCAATCTGTCAAAAACTGTAGGACTCCCTCCCCTTTGAACATGTCCCAAAACAGTAGCTCTCGACTCAATTCCTATCTCAACCTCAAGCCACTCTTTTAGATAGTGAGTAATTCCCACCCCTTCGGCAACTATCGCTATTAAATATCTTCTTCCCTCTTTAAACTCTTTTAAAAGCCTCTTTTTAATAGATGAGAGATTAAATTCAATTTCCGGAACAAGACATATCTCAGCTCCAGCTGAAAGAGCCGAAACTAAAGCTAAATATCCACACTCTCTTCCCATTGTCTCTATTATCGAACCTCTTCTAAAAGATGAAGAGGTATCTCTTATCTCATCGCACGCATGCCTTATCACATTCAAAGCGGTATCTGTTCCTAAAGTATATTCATTTAAGGCTATATCGTTATCGATAGTAGCCGGTATCCCGCTATAAAAAATTGGAAACTCTTTTGAAAAAATATCTAAAGCCTTAAAACTTCCGTTTCCTCCCAAAACCATAAGGGCTTTAATCTCTCTTTTTTTAAGCTCATCAAAAGCCTTCTTTCTATACTCATATTCATAAAATCTTTTTGATCTGCTACTTCCTATAACAGTCCCGCCCCTAAAAATAATGCCGGCTGCGTCATTATATGAAGCTTTTTTGATATTTCCGTCTATCATTCCTTCTAAACCGTCATATATCAGATACGGTTCAAAACCAAGCTGAAAACTATATTCAATAAATCTTTTGATAGCCGGATTCATTCCCGAACTATCTCCTCCAGAACACATTATCGCAACTTTCATCTACAAAATCTCCTCACCTCTTTGTCTATTTGAAAAATATCTTTTATATCTCTTAAAGTTATATCGGAGAATTTTTCATAAGCTTTTAAAGTTATTTTAGCAATATCGCAAAATTTTATCTCTTCTTTCAAAAATTTATCCACCGCCACTTCATTCGCAGCGTTTATAACAACCCCCATTTTGGGATTTCTCAAAATCTCATCCTTTATCTCCCAAATCGGATATCTTCTTTTGTCAATTTCTCTAAACTCCAAAGAGCCGACTTTCACAAGATCTATATGTTCTATTATTCTCTCTTTGACTTCATTTAAAATAGCGTAAGCTATAGGAAGCTTCATATCGACATTTGCAATATGAGCGGTAGTGCTTCCGTCTTTAAAATTTATTAAGGCGTGAATTATCGATTTTGTCTCTATCAAAGCGTCATACTCCCCCTCTCCAAAAAGCCATCTTGCCTCCAAAATTTCAAAAAGCTTATTGGCCATTGTAGCGCTGTCAATTGTTATCTTTTTCCCCATCTTCCAATTTGGATGATTTAAAGCCTCTTTGGGAGAGATTGTAGAGAGCTTCTCTAAAGGCATATCCCTTAATGCCCCTCCGCTTGCCGTTATTATCATTTTCTCTATCTCTTTGTTTTGCAAAAGATACCAAAGACCAAAATGCTCGCTGTCTATTGGAACAATTTTAGAGGTATCAAGCAAAAATCCGGCCACTACTAAAGACTCTTTATTTGCCAAAGCCACTCTTTTATTTAACCTAATAGCCTCGATAGTGGGTGTAAGTCCAAAAAATCCCACAAGAGCATTTACTACAAGATTGCTTTTTGAGAGATTCAAAGCTTTTAAAATTCCCTCTTTAGAGAATAGAACATTTTTATGTTTTACTTTATCTATATCTTCTTTGTTTTTTATCACTACTATTTTTGGAGAAAACTCCTCTATTTGAGAATTTAAAAGCTCTATATTCTCTCCTGCGGCTAAAACTTCAATATCAATATTAAATCTTCTTGCTATATTTAAAGTATTAACTCCAATTGATCCGGTAGAACCCAAAACTATCAAGCAAGCCCCCTAAGCAAAACAACCATTAAAACACTTGAAAACAGATATCCGTCCACCCTGTCCAACATCCCCCCGTGTCCGGGAAAAAGATTTCCGCTGTCTTTAACGTTTGCCCTTCTTTTTAAAAAGCTTTCAAACAAATCCCCAAAAACCGCCGCCACGGCGCAAAAGAGAGATACAACAAAAGCTAAAAAAGGATTTACAAATTTAATTCCGTAAAAAGTTCCAATCAAAGTGGCTAAAATAACTCCTCCAAAAACACCTTCCCATGTTTTATTGGGAGAAGTTTTGCAAAATGGGGTTTTTCCAATAAGCTTTCCCGTAAAATAGGCTCCGATATCGGCTAAAGCGACTATTAAAACAAGCCATATCAAAGCCTCCATTCCAAAATCTTTATAAAGAGCCAAAATAAAAAGATAAGAGCTTGCCACATATAAAAACGGATATATAAAATTAATATTATTATCTTGTCTATAAGCTTCCCATCCGGCAAAAATTATCAAAATTATAAATATCAAATCATCCGGATTTGGATAAAAATAGGCAACTATCCAAATAAAAAAAGCGTAGGCAAAAAGAGAATTTTCATCTATTTTCATTAGTTTCATAGCCTCATAGAAAGCTAACATAAAAGTAATTCCCAAAAAAAGCCATGTTAAAAAGAAATTATCTATCAAAGCTACTAAAGAGACAACAAAAATTAAAATAGCTCCTGTTATAAAACGCTTCGGATTCTCTAAAATTATTTTAAAAATTTTCATAACTTTTCCTTAAAAAGAGAAACGGATAACAAAAATGAAAATAAAATTTGTAAAGTTAAAAGTATATCCAATCAAAGGTGAGTTTCAAATAAAATCCCCAAAGGGGGAGAAGAGAAGAAGCTATATTTTAAATTGCTCTAAAGATTTTTCAAGCTTATTTGCCATATGATTTAAATCTTCCGCAGCTTTTTCTGATACTACAACTGAAGCTTTGATTTTGGAGGATATCTCTTTTATTTTATTAATGTTAGTTATAAAATTTTCAACTTTTTTAGCTGTCTGATTTATATTTTCAGTAGTGCTCTCCAATCTATCGGCGCTCTCTTTTGTCGTTTCGTTTACCGACTCTATATCATTTTGAACGTTTGTAGAGATTGAGGATAACTTCTCTATATCTTCCACATTTTTGCTCATAGAGGAGCTTGCATCGTTAATTGCCTGAACTATCACATTTACCGTAGAATTTATCTCTATAAGTGATTTTTGAGTCTTTTCGGCAAGCTGCCTTACTTCATCTGCCACAACCGCAAACCCTCTTCCATGCTCGCCCGCTCTTGCCGCCTCTATTGCAGCGTTTAGGGCAAGAAGATTTGTCTGCTCGGCTATATCGCTAATAACATTTAACACATCTTGAATCTGTTCGGCATCATCGCTTAGACGTTTTAATCTCTCGGCTAACGATATTTCAATATCCACATTTCTCTCAATATCCTCTATCATTTTTAAAACTTCTCTTTTAGCCTCACTAAGCTCTCTGTAAACCTTTTGCATATCATCTTTTCCCTCAATTGCCCCGTTTACCGAATTTCTTAAATCATTTTTTATAAAATCAGCCTCTTTTACACTCTCTTCTACTAAAGATACTTCATTTGCGATATTATCCATTACCTGCTTTAAAAGATCTTTTATCTCATTTGCATTTTTTCTATTCTCTAAAGCGCTCTGTTTAGCTTCATTTAAAACAGTAGCGATACTTTTTATCAAATCGTAAAATGCTTTTTGTATCTCTCCAAGTTCATCTTTTGAAAAATTCATATTTTTAAAATGGTGTAAAGAGAAATTTTTGGTTTCAGCCGTATTTGAAATTAACTCTTTTAATTTTAAAATTCTATTTTGAATATCTCTTCCTATCATAGAAGAAATTAACAAGGCGGCCAAAATAGTAAAAATAGCCCCTGCCATCGCAATATAGAAACTTTTTGAATCGCTTTTTATCTGACGAAGTATAAAATTTCCTATGTAATCATCTATTTCTTTTAATATATTTATTTTTCTTGTTATTGTATTGAACCAAACCAAAGGATCTACTCCAAAATTTCCCTCATTTGCTCTATTTAAAGCTATCTCTCTCATCTCATCAACTTTTTTAAATGAGGAATCTTTTATCTTTTCTAAATAAAAATGTTTAAGAGAAGAGGAAGCTGAACTTAAAAAATCATCCAAATAGGCGTTCTGCTTCGCAATCAAAGTAACCGCTTTTTTATACATGCCATCTGAGAAAACATTTTTGGCAAATACGTTTGATAAAACCGCTCTCTCTATCCCGGCTCGCTCTTTGGCTTTTAAAAAAGATGCATATGCTATAAGATTTTTTGATATATCGTTTTGAGGGCTATATTTGATAAGAAGTGAGGTAATATTCAAAAGATTTTTATTCAAAGAGCTATAATAATTTATAGCATCTTTTGCAGATATCGAAAATGAATCAACTCTTTTTCTAATCTTATCAAGTTTGGCTAACTTCTTAAAAGCAATATTTAGCTCTTTTATAATCTCTCTATTTAATTTCACAGAAGAGATAAACTGATCTAAATTTTTAATCTTTTCATCAGTCTTTTTCCTTTGACTTTTTAGTTTATTGGAAAACTTCTCTCCCCTACTTCCCAAAAAACCGGCGGTTGCTCCTCTCTCTTTTTGGGTTTCATGCACCAAAAGACTGATATTTTGAGTAAGTTTTACAAGTTTTGAGGTTAGCTGCATCTTTTTATTTATTTCAAATTTTGCATAAATCTCAAAACCTGTTAAAAACAGAAGACCCAGGATTGGAACCAAAACTAAAATCTTAAGCTTTTGCCTAATACTCACTCTCTCTCCTTTTTAGTTTATACTATATATATTTATATCGGCAAAAGCTTAATAATTTAAAGTTAATTTAGAAGATTGAAAAATATTTTATTAATTTCTTTTTTTTGTAATTTTTGTCATATAATTTATTTTCATATCCATCTCAAAACTCTCGTTTGTAGGATACTCAAATCCAAATACATCCTTCCAAAGAGAGTGATTCTCCATACACATATAAAAATATACCTCTTTATGCCACTTTTTTAAAGAGTCGTATAAAAATTTAAACATCTCTACTTTTATCTCTTTTGGATATGAGAGTTTCCCGTCCGCATCAACCATTGGAATTTGAAGAATTTTGGAGTAAAAATCTCTGTCTCTAATCTTTTTTATAACAGACTTAATGAAAGTTAAAGTCCCTATGGAGACCATAGCCACATTTTTAGGATCAAAATTTTCAGTTAAAAAATCGCAAATCTCCCTGTAACCTTCTCTCCATCCCTCATAATAGATCATCGGATGAAAATGAAATCCCACAAGAACCCCTCTATCGTGAAGAGTTTTTGCAGCTTTGAGTCTATCTTTCAAAGAAGCGGTTAAATGCTCCTCATGATCTATTACTATTTGAGGATTTAGAGACCATGTGCAGATTATATTGGAAGGAACTTCATTTTGCAAAAAATAGGAGATATTATCTGATTTTGTTTTCATCTCCAAAATAACATTTGGATTATCTTTCGCAAATTTAAAAAGAGCGTCTAATATTCCTTCTCTGTTTCCCCACATAAGACTGTCAGAAGATTGACCGGTTCCTATATGATAGATTTCATCTGGATTTAGCCTGATTTTTTCAAGATTTTCTTTAAACTTTTTATTAAAAACTATTTTATCTTCATTATAAAAAGATTGAATAGAACAGTAACTGCAATCAAAACCGCAGCTCTCCACCGCATCTAAAGTTAAGAGATTGCAGCATCTTGTTTTAAAAGAGGCTACAGGGCATGTGCCAAAACCAATCTCCTCTTTTTCCATAGAGTTTAAGGATATCTTTCTTGGCTTATAAAACTTAAAATTATCAAAT
>JALVCR010000126.1 GCA_027009865.1 Campylobacterales bacterium | reverse complement strand
ATATTCGCATTTCATTTGATTTTTATTCAGTTCGCATTTATTGCACTTAACTTCTCCGCCAAAGAGCAAAAGAGGCAAAAAAATTAAAAATACTCTCATATCCTCTAAGCCTCACACTCTTTGATATTTAAAGATTTTAATATATACTCGAAAAAATCTCCGCTTTTTCTATCATAATCATCATGAAACTCCAAACAATACTCCCCGCTTTTTGAATCTTTGGGAGTTACTATTGTATATGGAACCATATCAAACTTTTCTATAGCCTCGGCTATCTTATCGCAAATTTGTTTTCTCTCTTTTGTAGAAAAATACTCCAAAACAAGTCTTGAATATCTCTCCTCTTCTTCATGGTAAGCTTTTATATCTGGAGTTTTACTCATTTTTTCTTCCTTTAAAACAATTTTTACATCCACTCAAGCAGTTTGGAAACCTCTTCTACACCGTAGCATTTAATACCTTTAATTTCGCTAATAGGAGCTTTGGGAACAACAGCTTTATGAAAATTTTGAGCCGCCGCCTCTTTTAGGCGCTGGTCAAGACTGAAAACTTCCCTTATATCTCCTATTAAACTAACCTCTCCTATAAAAACGGTATCGGTGCTTAAAGGTCTGTTTCTAAAACTGCTCAAAATAGCGGCTATTACAGCTAAATCGGCAGCCGGCTCGGTTATCTTGATACCTCCTGAAATATTTACAAAAACATCATATTGATTGAAAGGGAGATCAAGTTTTTTCTCAAGCAAAGCCAAAAGCATAGTAAGTCTGTTTAGCTCATATCCTGTTGCGCTTCTTTTTGGAGAGGGGTATCCGCTTTCGCTAACTAAAGCTTGAACCTCCAAAACAAGAGGTCTGCTTCCCTCCATTGTAACGGTTATTGCAGAACCGGCTCCTCTGTTTTTTCTATTAAAAAATTTTTTAGAGACATCTTTGGCGCTGACAAGTCCCTCTCTTGTCATCTCAAAAATTCCAATCTCGCTTGTAGAGCCAAAACGGTTTTTAAATCCCCTAAGCATTCTAAGCTCTCTGCTTGAATCGCCTTCAAAATATAAAACCGTATCAACCATATGTTCTAAAATTCTGGGACCCGCAATTGAGCCCTCTTTGGTTATATGCCCTATTATGAAAATAGCGGTTTTGCTCTCTTTTCCCCATCTCATAAGCTCAAAAGTAATCTCTCTAACTTGAGAGACGCTTCCTGGAGCAGAAGTTAAATTCTCCGAATATAGAGTCTGAATCGAGTCGATTATCAAAACATCATAAGAGTTTTCTTTCAACTCTTCTAAAATGGTTTGAAGTTTTATTTCTGTCATCAAAAAGAGGTTCTCTTCATTGGCTTTAAGTCTGTTGGCTCTTATTTTTATCTGCCCCATTGACTCTTCGCCGCTTACATATAAAACTTTTTTATTATGTTTTGCAAGATTGCCGGCTATTTTAAGTAAAAGAGTAGATTTTCCAACTCCGGGACTCCCTCCTATCAAAACCAAAGAGCCGGGAACCACTCCCCCTCCCAAAACCAAATCAAGCTCTCTGTCAAAAGTTGAAAATCTCTCGATTTTTTCTTCTTCTATTTTTGTTATAGGCTTTACATCCCTTTTTAAGGAGAGAGTGTGAGTGCGAGAAATATCTTCCCTAATTTCTATAAATTCATCCCAACTTCCGCAATTTGGGCATTTGCCAAGCCATTTAGAGCTTTGATATCCGCAGGCTTGACACTCAAAAATACTCTTTTTCTTTTTAGCCATTACTTGCTTTGCACTTCATAGATAGAATCCAAAATGGAATCTACAAACTCCTCTTTATCAAAAACCACTAAATCATTCTCCCTCTCCCCTACTCCAACATATAAAATTGGCTTTTTTAATTGGTGGGCTATGCTAAAAAGAGCCCCTCCTTTGGCAGTTCCGTCAAGCTTTGTAATAATTAGGCCGTCAATCCCCACTATTTCATTAAAAGCTATCGCCTGATTGATAGCGCTGTTTCCCTGCGTTCCGTCTAAAATCAAAATTTTTCTATGGGGAGCGCCCTCTTTTGCTTTGCTGCAAATTCTAACTATCTTTCTAAGCTCGTTTGCCAAATTTGCTTGATTATAAAGTCTTCCCGCCGTATCTATCAAAACTCTATCTATCCTTTTTGCCGTAGCCGATACTATGGCATCATAAGCTACCGCTGAAGAGTCGTGTCCCTGTTTCGTATAAACTATTGGAACATTTAATCTATCCGCCCACCTTCTAAGCTGCTCTATCGCCGCGGCTCTAAAAGTATCGGCGGCTGCAAGCATTACGCTAAAACCCCTCTTTTTATAGATATTTGCAAGTTTTGCTATCGTTGTGGTTTTACCGGCTCCGTTTACTCCTATAATAAGCTCCACAAAAGGCTTATCTTCTATTCTATCTTCAAATTTTTTGGGAAGTTCTACAAAATATCCCAATAAAACTCTTCTTAAATCTTCTCTTTTTACTTTCTCGGAAGGAGGAAGATAATATAAGATCCCTTCAACTGTTTCATATGAGACATCTGCCTCAAGCAAAATCTCCTCAAGCTCATCTTTTGTTACATATTTTCTGCCTTTAGGAGCACTCTCTTTAATAACTCCTAAAGTTTTTGCAAGCCCTTTTTTAATAAATCCAATCATTGTTTCTCAATCACCCTTCTTAAATCGGCCTCCATCATCTCTTCTGGAACAGCTCCCAAATAGTGAGTTACATAGTTTCCATCCTTATCATAAATGATAAGCAAAGGAATGCTTTTAACTCCGCCTATTAGAGAAGCTAATTTAAAATTCTCCTCAGAAACTGAAACTATATAGTTTATATTATGATATTTTATAAAATTTTTAACTTCTTCAATAGGCTTATTATCTTCAAGCAAAACTCCCAAAATTACAATTTTGTCTTTAAATTTGTTTTGTAAATTGACAAGATGAGGAATCTCAGCTTTGCAAGGAGGACACCAAGTAGCAAAAAAACTAACTACCAAAATCTTTCCATCCGCTCCCTCCATCTTAAAACCATTATTTACTTGTTTTAAAACTATTTCCTTACCATTTACATCTCTTAATTTAACCTCTATATTAGAAGGCTCCTCTTTTACGCTATTTTTAGTTACACTCTCTTTTTGGATACTCTCTCCTTTTTTAGATTCGCATCCGCTAAAAATAGCTAAAATAGCCACCATTACTACAATAAATTTTATTCTCATCTCCAGCCTTATGATAAAATTTCACATAATCTTATATTACTAAAAAAAGGCTTAAATTGAATCAAAAAAAAGAATACGAGAATTTAAATAAAAAAATTTTTAGACAATACTGCAAAGAAGTTTTAGAAAATGCTTCAAAAAATGCAAAGATTCAAAAAGATAAACAAATAATAAAATATCTTGAGAAACTTTTAAAAATAGAGAAACCTAAAAATATTTTAATTTATATCCCTTTAAAAAATGAACCCAACATCGTTTCTTTTATAAATAAAAATAGAAAAAAATATAACCTGTTCGTTCCGTTTATGGAAGGTGTCAGTTTCAAAATAGTAAAATATAGGTTGCCCTTACGGCAAAAAAAATTTCAAATAAAAGAACCGCCAAACTCATTTTCCAAAGAAACTAAAATAGATCTTGCTATAGTGCCTGTGCTGGGGGTTGACGGGGATTATAGGCGTATTGGGTTTGGCAAAGGAATGTATGACAGATTTTTTTCATCTTTGTCATACAAACCCAAAATCGCTTTCGTTCAAATAAAAAAATGCTTTACAAAAAAGAGAATCTGCGATTTGCATGACATAAAAGCAAATTATTATATAACCCCCGAAAAATTTATAAAAATAAAAAGGTAAAAAGATGTTGATAGAGATAGCCTTCGGAGGTATAGTGGCCGCAGCGGGCGGCGCTGTGGGATTTCTTATCGCAAAAAAGATTCAACAGGCAAATTACGATATTTTCATAGCTCAGGCAAAAGCAAAGGCAAAGGCGATAGAAAACGAAGCCAATATACTTTTGCAAAATGCCAAGCTAAAAAGCAAAGAGATAGAATCTGAAGCTGAGAGAAAATATGAAGAGAAACTTCTTGCTTTAAACAAAGAGTATGAAAAAAAGCTTGAAGAACTTGAAAAAAAGGATGAAAAACTAAACGCTCTTTTCAAAGAGGAGCTTCAAAACATCACAAAAGAGAAAGACGAGCTAAAAAAAGAGAGAGAAAAGATAGCAGCCCTTCAAGAAGAGGTGCAGGAGCTTAAAAAAGAGCATGAAAAAAAGCTTGAAGAGTCTTTGAAAGTTTTAGAAAGAGCGGCCGGCCTTACTAAAGAGGAAGCAAGAGAGATAATCTTAAAAGAGACCGAGCAAAAAGCAAGAGGAGAGATAGCCCATATAGTAAGAAAATATGAGGAAGAGGCAAAAAGAGAGGCTAAAAAGAGAGCAAATTATGTAATAGCCCAGGCTACCACAAGATACGCAGGAGAGTTTGCGGCCGAGAGATTAATAAATGTAGTAAATCTTCAAAGCGATGAATTAAAGGGAAGGATTATCGGAAAAGAGGGAAGAAATATAAAAACTTTGGAGATGCTTTTGGGAGTCGATATCATAATAGACGATACTCCAAACGTTATTATTTTAAGTAGTTTCAATTTATATAGAAGAGCGATAGCAAAAAGGGTAATAGAGCTTTTAATAGAAGATGGAAGAATTCAACCCGCAAGAATAGAGGCTATTTATGAAAAAGTAAAAGATGAGTTTGAAACAAAACTTATCGAAGAGGGAGAAGAGATAGTTATGGATTTGGGATTGACCAACATCCACCCAGAAATCATTAAACTGATAGGAAAACTTAAATTTAGAGCAAGCTACGGCCAAAACGCTTTGGGGCACTCCCTTGAAGTAGCTCACCTTGCCTCCATTATAGCCGCAGAAACGGGAGGAGATGAGATGCTTGCAAAAAGAGCCGGGCTTCTTCATGATATAGGAAAGGCTTTAACGCATGAGTTTGCCGGAAGCCATGTCGATTTGGGAGCCGATATATGCAGAAGATACAAAGAGCATCCGGTAGTTATCAATGCAATTTATGCCCATCACGGACATGAAGAGCCAAAAAGCGTTGAAGCTGCGGCTGTGTGCGCTGCCGATACTCTCTCAGCGGCAAGACCCGGAGCAAGAAGAGAGGTTTTGGAAAGCTTCCTAAAAAGAGTCCAGGAGATAGAGGAGATTGCAAAGAGCAAAGAGGGAGTAAAACAAGCTTATGCTATTAATGCCGGAAGAGAAATCAGGGTTATAGCAAACGCAAGACTGATAAACGATGATGAAGCGGTTCTTTTGGCAAAAGAGATAGCAAAAGAGATAGAAGAGAAAGTTCAATATCCAGGAGAG
>JALVCR010000125.1 GCA_027009865.1 Campylobacterales bacterium | reverse complement strand
TATAATAAGAGAGTTAAGAGCCGTAGAATATGCAAGATAGGCTCTTTTTCCTTTCTTAAACAAAAAGATACGAAACGAAACACTTTTTACTTTTATAAAATTTTCTTATCCTTTCCAAATCAGCTTAAATTAATAATTTTTGTGTATAAAAGAAACACTGCTTTTAGATAACTTTACGAAAATACTCACTTTAAATTAAAGCATTGTTAAATATTGATAAACTTTTAGTGTTAGAGAAATCATCAATATTTTAAATAGGAGAACAATATGGGTAAACCAACTACAATAGTTTGGACAAAGATAGACGAGGCCCCGGCTCTTGCTACATACTCTCTCTTTCCGATAGTAAAAAATTTTACAAAAGAGGCCGGAGTAAATGTAGAGCAAAGAGATATCTCTTTGGCTGGAAGAGTTTTGGCCGCTATGGGGAAAGCTCCTGACGAGCTTGCATACCTTGGAGAGCTTGTTTTAAAACCTGAAGCTAATATCATAAAACTTCCAAATATTTCAGCTTCCATTCCTCAGCTTAAAGCCTGCATTGCAGAGCTTCAATCTCAAGGATTCGATATCCCAGATTTTCCTGAAGAGCCTAAAACAAAAGAAGAGGAAGAGATTAGAAAAAAATACAACACTTGCTTGGGAAGCGCAGTAAATCCGGTGCTTAGAGAAGGAAACTCCGACAGAAGAGCAGCAAAAGTTGTTAAAGAGTGGGTTAAAAAACATCCTCCAAGATTAAAACCAATCAGCCCAGATTGCAAAAGCTATGTAGCTTACATGGATAAAGGCGATTTTTATGAAAATGAGCAATCTGTTATTTTGGAAAAAGGAAGCGATCTTTCAATCAGATTAAACGGAAAAGAACTAACTAAAATGACAGGCAATGATGCAGGAGATGTTGTTTCAGCTTCATTTATGAGTGCAGAAGAACTTAGAAAATTTTTATTAAAAACAATTGAAGATGCAAAAGAGAAAGGTATTCTTTGGTCAATTCACCTGAAAGCCACAATGATGAAAGTAAGCGATCCAATTATTTTCGGTCATGCGGTAGAGGCTTACTTTAAAGAAATATTTGAAAAATATGCTGATGAGTTTGAAAAACTTGGAGTAAATCCAGATTTAGGAATTGGTGATCTTCTTAAAAAAATTGAAAAATCAGATAAAAAAGAAGAAATTGCAAAAGCTATTGAAGAGAAAATTAAAGAGGGAAATCCAGATATTGCAATGGTGGATTCCTCAAAACTTATAACAAACCTGCATTTTTCAAACGACATTATTATTGACGCTTCTATGCCGCCTGTAATTAGAGACGGCGGAAAAATGTGGAATAAAAATGATGAGCTTCAAGATGTAGAGTGCGTTATTCCAGATAGAAGCTATGCAAAAATGTATGATGCAATCCTTAAAGATGCAATTAAAAACGGACAATTTGATCCAACAAAAGTGGGACATGTAAGCAATGTCGGACTTATGGCTAAAAAAGCAGAAGAGTATGGAAGCCATCCATTTACTTTCAGAATTCCGGAAGATGGAGTAATGGAAGTAGTTGACACGGATGGAAATGTTTTAATGAGCCATGAAGTTAAAAAAGGTGATATCTGGAGAGCTTACAGAGCAAAAGATATTGCAATTAAAGATTGGATTAGACTTGCTCATGAGAGAGGAAAACTAACAGGTACTCCAATTGTATTTTGGCTTGATAGCAACAGAGCTCATGACGCTAACTTGATTAAAAAAGTAGTTGAATATTTGCCAGCTCATATTGAAAAAGAGCCAATTGAATATCACATTATGGCGCCTGAGCTTGCAATGAAATGGACTCTAAAAAGATTTAGAGCAGGACTTGATACAATCAGCGTAACAGGAAACGTATTAAGAGATTATCTAACTGATCTTTTCCCAATTTTAGAGCTTGGAACGAGTGCGAGAATGATGAGTATAGTTCCTTTGCTTGCCGGCGGAGGATTGTTTGAAACCGGCGCTGGCGGAAGCGCTCCAAAACATGTTCAGCAATTTTTAAAAGAGAGCCATTTAAGATGGGATAGTTTAGGAGAATTTTTAGCGCTTGCCGAATCTCTTAGAATGATTTATAACAAAACAGGAGATAAAAAAGTTAAAGTTATGTGCGAAGCTTTAGATAAAGCAAATGCGGCATATTTAGACAACGATAAAGCTCCTGGAAGAAAATGCGGAGAACCTGACAATAAAGCAAGCCATTTTTATTTGGCTATGTATTGGGCGGAAGCTCTTGCAAATCAAAATGAAGATAAAGAGATTGCCGAGAAGTTTGCTCCGATAGCAAAAGAGCTAAAAGAGAATGAAGAGACAATTATAAAAGAGTTGATGGAAGTTGAATGCAAACCTTCCGATATAGGCGGATATTATCATCCAGATGATGAAAAAGCCCAAAAAGCTATGAGACCAAGCGAGACTTTAAATAAAATAGTAGAATCAATCTAATTGAAAGGGGATCTATCTCCCCTTTTAATGATGAGAGTGAGAATGTCTTGTAAAATTTTCAATATTCTCTTCGGTAATTTCTGTAAGTTTTCCCTCTTTTAAAGCATCCACAGCTTCGCTGAAAATAATTCTGCCATCTCCCGGATAAAAACACTTAACATTATTTTGTTTTAAAATCATAAAAGGATTATATCCTATATGCTGGGTAATAACCGTATCAATACCGTTTTCTAAAAGCCAATTGGCCACCTCTCTTCCTCCTTCAAAAAAATTCCTCTCTATTTGAATCTCATCTCCGTCTATAAAAGCAAACCATTTGGCATGTCCAAAAAGAGGTGAAATAGCGGGCATATTTTTGTTTGTTTTTAGAGGTATGGCTATTTTCATAAAAACATCCTTTATAATTATTTCTTATATTTTAAATAACTTAATAATATACTTAAAAAATTATACAACTAATTCCTATTTATGTCAATCAAAAATGATACAAAACTTCTGTTTTTTAAATTATCTTTTTAATGAAAATATTATAAATAATTTCATACTATTTCATCTATTTAATATTTTAAATAAATTTTTTGATATTTCAAGGACATTAAATGATTAATAATAACTTTTTGGAAATATTTAAAGAGAGAAAAGAGCTTTCTATACGATATGATAAAAATCACGAAGCTGTCTGGTGCTATTTCAACCCCCAAAAGAGAGCTTGTTTTAGTATGACTATGTTAAAAGAAATATATGACGTTCAAAATAAAATTATTAAATATTTTGAAAAATATAAAATGGAACCTCCTATTCCTATAAAATATTTTGTTTTAGCATCACAAGTGCCAGAGATTTTTAATTTCGGGGGAGATTTGGATTTATTCTCTTGGCTGATTAAAAAAAGAGATAAAGAGATGCTGTTTGAATATGCAAAATTGTGTATAGATACAGTTTATTTAAATGCTATGGGTATGAATCTTCCTATTACTACAATAGCTTTTGTCGAAGGTTCAGCCCTTGGAGGAGGGTTTGAATGTGCTCTCTCAAGCCATGTCATTATTGCAAAAGAGGAAGCAAGAATGGGCTTTCCAGAGATAAAATTCAATCTCTTTCCCGGTATGGGAGCATATAGTCTTTTGGCAAGAGAGGGAGGGGTAAAAATGGCTGAAGAGATGATAAAAAGCGGAAAAATATATACTGCAAAAGAACTTTTTTCAAAAGGAGTAGTAGAAAAGATAGCAAAAAATGGGATAGAGGATGTAGAAAATTATATGAAAAAACACTCTAAAGTTTTTAATGGAATGCAGGGCATACAAAGGGCTAAAAGATGCTATCAGCCGATAGATTATAAAGAGCTTTTAGATATTATAAAAATTTGGGTTGAAACAGCTTTAAAAATAACAGAGAGCGATATTAAAATTATGCAAAGATTTGTAAAAGCTCAAGAACAGAAACATCAATTTAAAATGAGAATAAGAACAAAACAGGATAGAAGAATGAATCTCTTTAAACCCTCTTTCCCTTTTATAGACAGTAAAGGAAATCTTGTTTTAGAAGATAGAAGAAAAAGAGAAAGAAGAGCATCAATTTCAAACACTTACAAAAAAATTGCTTCTTAGCTTCTCAAAAGAGAGAGGAGGAGAAAAATAAAACCCTTGAAAATAGTCCACTCCCAAATCTTTAGCTATATCAAAAACCTCTTTTGAGTGGACAAATTCGGCAACCGTTTTTATATTTAGAGATTTAGCCAGAGAAACTATCGATTTTACCAAAATATATGAATTTCTATTTTCATGAATATTTTTAATTAGACTTCCATCAATTTTTAAAATATCGGGAGAAATTTCTAAAATATGGGAATAGTTTGAAAAGCCCGACCCAAAATCGTCTATTGCTATTCTTACTCCAAATTTTCTAAAATCTTTTACAAACTCTTTTATCAAAGCATAATCTTCCACATTAGAGCTTTCAACAATTTCTAAAATAAGCAAATTTCCTATTTCATATTTTATAATAGCCTCTTTAAGAGCAAAAATTACATCCCTATTAGCAATATCGTCAAACGAAAGATTTATGGAAAATTCGCTTCCAAGCTCTTTCATCATAGAAAAACTCTTCTCTATCATAGAGATTGTAAGCTTTTCATATAAGTTTGTTTTTATAGCCACATCAAGAAAGAAGAAAGGTGAGACAAGTTCCTCTTCTCCATTTTCTTTAATTCTCTTAAGTCTCATTAAAGACTCATATTTTACTATCTCTCCTTCCCCATCCACTATAGGCTGAAAAAGAGGCACTATATTATCCCTTTCTATTGCTTTTTTTATCTCCCTTTTCCAAAAAAGGGTATTTTTACACTGTTTTGTCGTATCTATACTTTCATCATATATTACATACTTCCTTCTTCTCTTTTTAGCATAAGTTAAAGCCATATCGGCTTTTTCCAAAGCATGATCTTTTTCAAAAGTTATTCCCATAGAGACGTCTATCTTTATTTCATCTTTCAAAGATATTAGTTTTATCGAAAATTTATCAAGATTCTCGAAAAATTCCATTAAATCTCTCTCATATGTTTGCATATCTATATGTTTGCCAACTCCCACAACAGCAAAACCGTCGGCATAAACTCTGTAAACTTCATAAGGTTTTCTTTTATAGAAAGATTTTAAAAAATAAGCAAATCTTTTTAATATTTCATTTCCTATTTCTACACCATAAATATCATTATAGTTTTTAAAACCGCTTATATCTATAAGTATCAAAACAAAAAAATTATATTTCTCAAGATATTTTGTTAAGGAATACCTGTTTTTTAAATTTGTTAAAGAGTCGTAATAGAGCCTATGTTTTAATTCTTTGGTTCTCTCTTTTACTTTATCTTCCAATGTTTCATTCAAATAGTGAAGTTTTTTTATAAGAGAAGTATAAAATAGAGTTAAAATAATAAGCCCTATGGTAAGAGAAATAGAAAGCTCCTTGTGAGAATGCCAATTACTATTAAAGTATGTAGCTGAAGCAAAAAATAAAACTCCAAAAAATAGAGCGGTATAAAAATATTTTATTCCAAATCTAACTCCGTTTCCAACAATTATCCAAAGAATAATTGGATACAGAAAAATAGCTTTAATACCTTCAAAATAGATAACCAAATTTAAAAGCCCTAAATCAGCAATTATATTAATAAATTTTCTAAAAGGAAATTTCCTTGGATATCTTAAAATATTAAAAAAAATAAAAACACTATATAGTGTATGAAATCCTGAAGCTATCATTGTAAAGGTAAGATCATATCCCATAAATTGAGTTAAAAAAGCAGATATCAAAAATATGGAAGGAGATATAGTAACTCTTGACAAAGCTTGAGAAAGCTCATTATCATTTTTTGCTTTTTTCAAAACGGCTTTTACCATATCTCTTCCTTCTTAAAATCGATTAAATTTATATATGAAAAATTTTTATACCTTGAACTTAAATCGACTGAAGGAAAAATTTTTTTAGAAAGTAAAAAAAAGGGGGGGGTGAAAAGAAAAAAAGGTTACAAAATAGGATTTTAACCTATTTTTATAACCCCCATTAAATTTAACATCATAAATATCAATGCTATCGGAGCTATATATCTTATGCTAAATCTCCAAACATGAAAAAATTTCTCTCCCATTTCATGTTCTAAAGCGCTGTAAACTCTATTTTTTTGAAGAACATATCCTACAAAAATTGAAATCAAAAGCCCTCCCAAAGGAAGAAGAATGGAGTCTGTGGAGTATTCCAATATATCAAACAAAGGGCGGGAATTAAAACTAAACACTTTACCCCAAGCTTTAGAATATGATAAAATAGCTCCTATTCCGACAAACCAATATAAAAAAGAGCTTAAAACTACCGCCTTTGTTCTTGTCATTTTAAATCTATCTATCAAATATTGAACTACCGGTTCAACCAAAGAGATAGCCGAAGTAATGCCCGCAAAAGCCAAAGCTAAAAAGAATAAAAGAGCAAAGAAAATTCCCAAATTTCCAAAATTATTTAAAATAACAGGAAGAGATATGAAAACCAGACCGGGTCC
>JALVCR010000124.1 GCA_027009865.1 Campylobacterales bacterium | reverse complement strand
TATACACTTATATAATCTCTTCTTGCAAACCACTCATACTCATTTGCTCTAATATTTTCATTTAAATCTTTTAGTCCAATATTAGGAGAACTATCTTTTTTAGTAGATTTATATATAAAATATTCTAATTTTATTCCAACTCTTACATAAAGCCCATTTTTTAGTTTATAGTTATCAATAATTGCTTTTGTAAAATCAATGTCTAAAGTATCAACAATTTCTTTAATCATCTCTCCCTCAATTTATAAATATTTTACAAGTAATACAAAAAATATATTTCACCTTTACCACAACTCATCTTCATCAAAGTACTCTCCATTGTTATATTTTTGCATTTTTACAATCCATTCATCTTTACTTTCTTTAAGTAAATCGTTTATTATTTTTAAATCACTTTTACTAATTTTACCAATTTCATATAAAAACCGATAAAACTTTTTTATTGAAGATATACTCGATTTTAAAGAAGTTACAGTTGAATTTAAAAACTTTCTAATATACCAATCCCCAAAATACGTATCAAATTCCATAGGTCCATCATAAATATCTGCTATCTCTTTTTCACTAAATTTTGCATTAAGAGGTAAAAAACGATTAAAAAACAAATCAAGATTGCTTAAATGTTTATTAATAGTTTTTACTTTCAAATCTTTTTTTTGCAAATATTCACCAAACTGATTTAATAATTCATAATTTTTTTCTAAAACTTTCTCATATTCTTCTTCATTCCACATAATAACCTCCTAAATTTTAAATTATACAAATACAAAAGCTATTTAACTTAAATTTAAGAGCTTTCATCTTTTACCTCTATTTTTTCAAACTCATTTTTAACTATATTTTTCACTTAAACTTAAAAAATCAAAACAATAAATATCTTTTGTAGTAGTTACAATATTGTGTCCCCATGGAATTTTAAAAATTTCGTCCACAACTTGTGGACGATTTTCCTTAGTCCAAAACAGATACCAATTTCTCATATACTTTATATTGGTAACTGAAAATCCCTTTAAATTTGGAAACTCTTGCTTTAAATCCCTGCTTATCTGCTCGATTATCCCATCACCCCACGAAGAGCTTTTTTGCTTATCTATAATCTTTTTTGCTATCTCCCAATAAAGCTTTAAAAGTTCCTCATTTACCTTTATAGCAGCTTTAATCTGAGCTTGTTTTATTTTGCTTTTTATATCGTTAATAAATGAAATATACTCTTTATCTAACATTTTAAAACCTTAAAATATACTCTTTCCTTTCCTTTACAAAATCCAAATCCAATACTATTCTTCTCCCCCAGTCCCTCCGCCAGAGCCAAAAACGCTAATTTTTGACTAATTTCATCCTGTTTTGGCACTATATAAAATTTATTTCCAAAAATTTTCCCGTTTTTATATTTCATCCCAAAAGGTTTTTGATTTTTCAGTTCCAAAAATTCAATAAAATTTTCATCGGCATCTATCTTTCTTTTATAAAAATCCTCATATTTTCTAACCAAATTATTATGCAAAGCATCCATCAAAAATTTTATATCCCCATCTTCCCAAATTGTCCAATATCTGCTCTTCTCTTTGTTTGAAAAGCTCATAACTACCGGATTTAAAGAAATCAGCCAATCAACTTTTTTAATCCTCACCTCCCTTACACCCACGCTTTTTACGACAAAAAATCTATCTTCCAATCCTATCAAGGATTTCATAATCTCAAAAGCCAACTCTTTATTTATGGTTCTAAAAAGAAAAAAATTCTCCCCTCTTTCATAAATTTTGCTTTTAGAAATTTTCAAAAAATTACTAAATACAAAATGTTTAAATCCTCCTTTTTGCATATGAAGCTCTCTAAAAGAGGAATTCATCATAGCGGTTGCGATAAGTTTTGATAGAGGCTCCAAAGAAGCTTGAAAATTGAGCGGAAATTTCAATAATATCTCTATTTTTAATTCAAATAAACTCATTTCTTATCTCTTTTTGAAAGTAATAACAAATTTTACTATAAAATCCATGCAACCTTGCAACAACCTCTCTATATTGATTTTCCACAAAAGTTTATAGTAAAATGTAAAAGTTTTTCACAAACAACAATTAGGAGAGCAAATGGATAAAAAAAGAAGAGATTTTTTCAAAAAAACGGCAACTGTAACTGCAGGAGCAGCTTTAATGACTGCTTCAAACGCTTTTGCAAATATAAACAGAAATAGAAAAGTCAGACTCAAACTTGCCACAAGCTGGCCTGCAAATTTTCCGATTATGGGAACAGGAATAGAGAGATTTGCAAAAAGAGTAAAAGCTCTAAGCGGAGGAAGTATAAAAATCAAAGTATATCCCAAAAATGTTCTAGTGCCGGCTTTAAGCGTATTTGATGCTTGTAGTGCCGGAAATATCGATGCTTTCCACTCAGGGCCATACTATTGGAAAGGGAAAAATGAAGCATTTAGTCTATTTTCGGGATTTCCATTCGGTATGATTGCTACCGAACTTAACGCATGGTTTGATTTTGGAGGGGGAATGGATCTTTGGAGAGAACTTTATGCAAAATATAATTTAATCCCTTTCAAAGGCGGAAATACTACAACTCAAATGGGAGGATGGTTTAGAAAACCTATAAAAACTTTAAATGATTTAAAAGGTTTAAAGATGAGAATTCCGGGACTTGGAGGAGAAGTCTTGGCAAAACTTGGAGTAAAACCGACATTGCTCCCGGCAGGAGAGATCTACGTAGCGCTTGAGAGAGGAACAATAGACGCAACCGAATGGGTAGGACCCGCTCTCGATATCAAAATGGGATTTCAAAAAGTTGCAAAATATTATTACACTGGATGGCATGAGCCTGGAAGTATTTTGGAAATAACTTTTAATAAAAAGAAATTCGAGTCTCTCTCAAAAGAGCAACAACTCATCATAGAAACAGCAGCTGAAGAGACAAATGCAAGAATGGCGGCTGAATTTCAAGCCGAAAACTCAAAAGCTTTAAAAAATCTACCTTCGGATGTTAAAATAATGCACTGGCCAAAAGAGATAGTTGATGCGGCTAAAAAAGCATTGCTTGAAGTGGCAAAAGAGAAAAGCAAACAAAGTGCGGATTTTAAAAGAGTTTGGGATAGCGCTTATTCATATCTTAAACTTACAAAACCATGGACTGACACAGGACTTAAATCCTACTTGGAAATTAGATAAAGAAAGCGGTCTTTATGGCCGCGCTTTTACAAAACAATAAAAAATCAATGGATTATTTTAAAAAGCAGACTTAAAGAAGGAAAAACCTCGCCTCGGCGGCGACCTACATTCCCACGCCAGTAAGGCGCAGTATTATCGGCGATGAGAGGCTTAGCTTCCAGGTTCGAAATGGAGCTGGGCGTCTCCC
>JALVCR010000123.1 GCA_027009865.1 Campylobacterales bacterium | reverse complement strand
AGCCTCTTTCATTATAGTGGGCAGAGCCTCTTTTGTTAAAGCGGCGAAATAGTATCCTTCTCTTTTTTTTGCAGGCTCTTTTATTAAATCTAAAATTCTCTCCACCCCTATTGCAAATCCGACAGCTGGAGTGGATTTTCCTCCCAAAAACTCTACAAGCCTGTCGTATCTTCCTCCTCCGGCTATTGCGTTTTGGGCGCCTAACTGATTTGATACAAATTCAAAAGCCGTTTTTGTATAATAATCAAGTCCTCTTACAAGATTTCTGTCTATCTCATATTCTATATTAAGCTCATCTAACATGGAGGTTAAAGTCTGAAAATCCTCATCGCAAACTTTACAAAGAGAGTCTGTAATTCTTGGCCCGTTTTTTAAAAGATTCTGACAGGAAGCATTTTTACAGTCGTAAACTCTTATTGGATTTGTAATAATTCTTCTTTGGCAGTCTTCGCAAAGTCCATCTTCAATATCTTTCAAAAATCTCACCAAATCATCTCTGTAAGAGGGCATGCACTTTTTGCATCCTAAAGAGTTTATTTTAAGAGAGTATGAGATATCAAAGAAATCTAAAATCTCTTTTGCAAGAGCTATTACGTTTACATCCTCTAAAACGCTCTCTTGTCCAAAAACTTCGACTCCGAATTGATGAAACTCTCTTAATCTTCCTTTTTGAGGTCTTTCATATCTAAACATAGGCCCAAAATAGTAAAACCTGTAAACTCCCCCTTTTTTATCGAGTTTATTTTCTATAAAACTTCTAACGACTCCCGCAGTTCCTTCCGGTCTTAAACATACATCGTTTCCGCCTTTGTCTGTAAATTGATACATCTCTTTTCCGACTATGTCGCTGCTTTCTCCAACGCTTCTTTTAAAAAGGGAAGTCTCTTCCAAAATCGGTGTCTCTATCGGCAGAAAACCAAATCTTTTGGCAATATTTGCGCTGCTGTTTATGAAATATTCAAGCTTTTCGCTTTGCGGCGGCAAAAAATCTTTCATTCCTCTTAATGCTTTAATCATTGAAAATATATCCTTTTATTATGGAATTTATCTCTTCTTTGTTTTTTTTAGCATCTATTACTATATGCTCTAAATTAAGCTCATTTAAAAGCTCTTCCATAATGTTTTGAACCTTTAAAAGATACTCTATTCCTCTCTTTTCTATCATATCCTCTTTTTTATTTTTCATTCTATTTTTTATCGTTTCGTAATCGGTTTTAAAAAAAACGGTTTTTTGAGGAAAATGATCTTCGAGAGCAAATCTGTTTAATTTTATCAAAAAATCTTTATATCTGTTTTCGTTTGCCAAAGAGTATGCTATTCCTGATATAAATCCTCTGTCGCTTATTACAATTTTGTTTTGATTTGGCTCTATCACCTCTTTGAAATGTTCTGCTCTATCGGCCAAAAATAAAAAGAGTTCCGCTCTTTTGGATTTTACATTGGTATTTAAAATTATCTCTCTAATCTTCTCTCCCGTTTTTGTCCCTCCCGGCTCTTTTGTAAAAATTACGTTTTTATAGCTCTTTTTTAAAAGTTCTATTTGGGTGCTTTTTCCGCAGGTATCGACCCCTTCAAAAAGTATATACATTTTTATGCCTTTAAATAGGAGAGTATCTCTTTTGGAACAAGATGGCTTGCGTCTCCTTTGAATTTTAAAATGGCTCTTACAACCGAGGAGCTTATAAAAGCATTTTTTAGATTTGGCATAAGATAGATTGTTTCGATATCGGGATTTAGAGAGAAGTTGGCATATCCCATCTGAAGTTCGTATTCAAAATCGCTTACGGCTCTAAGACCTCTTATAATTACATTTACTCCCTCTTTTTTGGCAAAATCTACAAGAAGAGTATCAAAAGGCTTTACGATTATATTTTTATATTTTTTGGTTGCCTCTTTTATCATTAAAACTCTCTTATCCAAAGAGAACATCGGATTTTTATCTTTGGATACCGCCACCGCTACTATAACCTCTTCAAAAATTTTCTTAGCCCTTAAAATAACGTCTATATGGCCGTTTGTTATCGGATCGAAAGTTCCGGGATATATTACTCTTTTATTCATCTTTCCCCTCCCATCTTTTAAAAAGATTATTTTCAATTTCCAATAAATCAAACCATTTGCCTATAAAGAAGTTTTCTAAATCCTCTATGCTTTTTGGGTTTGAGTAAAAGCCCGCAACCGGAGGAGCTATAATGACTCCAAGATTTGAGAGTTTTAGCATATTTTCAAGAGCGATAGAAGAGTATGGCATCTCTCTTGGAGCAAGAAGAAGTTTTCTTCTCTCCTTTATCATAACCGCTGCGGCTCTTGTAGTTAGATTATCCGATATTCCGCAGGCTATTTTAGCCAAAGTATTCATGCTGCAAGGGATAATTGCCATAGCGTCCGTTTTAAAAGAGCCAGAAGAGATTGAAGCGGCTATATCGTCATCTTTTAAAATATTAATATTTTCCTCTTTTTTTATTACTGTTTTGGCATTTTCAGAAAATATAACAAATTTTTCATACTCTTTTGGAAGCTTTTTTATAAATTTAATTCCAAGATTTACTCCGCTTGCTCCGGTTATGGCTATAACTATTCTCATTCGTTTATGATATAAGCTTTCGTTTTGGATATGATTTTGGCTTTAAATTTTTTGCCTTTTTCATTTTTCACAGATACGATATCTCCGATATCGGCATCTTTCATAAGAGATGCGGGAAACATAAAAACCATTCCATCCTCTTTTAAAACAGCTAAAATTTTATCCCCCTTCTCTAAGGAAGTTTTTCTTTTTACCATATTTTTTAATAAAATATCTCCGCTTTTTATATATCTTGCGGCTTTTATATTTTTTAGTTCATTTTTTGTTAAAGGTTTGTTTGAAATATATCCAAATTGTATTAACGTTTCGCTTAGAAGAGAAGGAGAGATTATCTGATTTTTTTTAATGCTCTTTAGAGTTTTGAATACTTTTAATTTAGCCTCTATTTCGTATCTAAAAGAGATTTTTTTTCTGTTTTTCAAATATACTCTGATATAACCTTTTGACATTTTTAGATAGCTTTTTGGAATTTCTAATTTATAGATATCCTCTTTTTTAAATTTTGTTTTGGAGTTTGATTTTAGAGAGATTTTGCCAATCTCAATCTGGGGATACTCTTTTTTGTAAAGAGAGGCTATATATTTTTTTATAAAGAGCCAATTGTCTGCAAATAAAAAAGAGATTGATAAAAAAAGAAGAAAAATTTTTTTAGCCATAATGCGCCTTGGCGCCAAATTTATGGAGCGGGAGACGGGATTCGAACCCGCGACCCCAACCTTGGCAAGGTTGTGCTCTACCCCTGAGCTACTCCCGCAAAAACAGCGCAATTTT
>JALVCR010000122.1 GCA_027009865.1 Campylobacterales bacterium | reverse complement strand
ACTCTTAAAAAAAACAAGGGATATATTTTCAATATAAATTCCATTTCTGCTATAAAACCGGCCTTTTTCGGAGCGGTTTACGGAGCTACGAAAGCTGGACTTAGACATTTTGGAAAATCTATTTTTTATGAAGGCAGAAAAAATCATATCAAAGTGGTAAATATAAATCCAGATATTACTAAAACTCCCTTTTTCAAAAATCTAAATTTCTCCTACAGCGAAGATTCCAAAAGCTACATAGAACCTGCTCAGATAGCCAAATTAATAGAAAATATTTTAGATTTAGGGGATAATGTCGTAATAACCGATATCACAATAGAGCCTCAAAAGTTTAAAATCGTCAAAAAAAATCTTTAATAAAAAAAATATTAAAAATTAAATAAAATTTTACCTTCAATAAGTATCTTATTATTTATTTTATATGATTAAGAAAATCATACAGGAGGTGAAAAATGAGATGGACGAAGGTTTTGTGTATTATCATATGCCTATTGCTATTGATAGGAATGGTATATTTTATCAGCATAAGAAAAGGCGATAAAGAGGCTTCTTTAGCAGTTTCAAACAAAACAGAAACAGTTATGAAAACAAAAACAAAAGAAGAGAATAAAAAAATTACAAAAATAGAACAAAAAGAGAAAATGGAAGAAAAAAATTCAAAAACAAATGAACAAAATAAGCACAACTCTTTGTTTCCTCAAAAAGAGAAAGTTGCAAACAGTAAAGAAAATATAAAAGAAGAAAATTTTTCTTTAAAAAATAAAGAAGATATTATCAAAAAAGCTAAAGCTATTTTCCATAAAGAAAAACAAGACAATAAAAATCTTTCAAAAGATGATGAAAATAAAAATCTAAAAAAGCAAAATGAAAAAAAATTAGCCCAAAAAGCTCTAAAAGAGAAAGTTGAGCTTAAAATAAAAGAAATTTTATCTCTAAACAAAATAGAGTTTGAAACGGCAAAAAGCTCCCTAACCAAAAAAGGCAAAGAGATAATAGCCAAAATAGCGGTTATTTTAAAAGAGCATCCAAACCTAAAAATAGAGATAGCCGGACATACGGACAATACGGGAGACGAGGCTATGAATAAAAAACTATCCGAAGAGAGGGCTAAAAGTGTAAAAGAGGAACTAATAAAACTTGGAATAGATCCAAATAGACTCGTAGCAAAAGGCTACGGCTCAAGCAAACCTCTTCAAAAAACAGACGGAAAAAGCCAAGCTAACAGAAGAGTAGAATTTATAGTAATAGGAGAGTAGATTTCTCTACTCCCTCCCCCTTCCCAATCTTTATCTATGAGAAAAACTCTCACTCTCTGTAAGTTTTTAGAATTTCTCTTGTTTATATTTCTTTAAATATATAACATCGATTAAATAATTTTTACCGTAACAGCGCCTCTTCTTTTGTCGCTTCCAGCGTCAAAGTCCCCGCTTACGGCGTTCACACCTCCAAAAAAGAGATTTTTCTCTTTAAAGATTGAAACTTTGAAAAATTTTTCTATCTTTTCTATAACTTCTTTTGAAAAGCCGGGCTCTATAAAAACTTCCTCATTTTCAAAATGAACTCTTCCCTCATCGACGCTTTTTTGCAAATCCATATTAAAAATCAAATTATTTAAAATAACATTAACAATAGCGCTTCTGATTCTATTGCTTCCGGCACTTCCGAGTATCAATTTTGGTTCATTATTTTCAAAAACCATAGTAGGAGACATCATAGATGGAAGCCTTACATAAGGAGGCCATTTAAAAAAACCGTGAGGATTTAAATCCTCTTCTCCAAGCATATTATTAAGCATAATTCCGGTATTGGGAAGAATATATCCAGAACCTTCGCCGTTAGTGGTGGTTACGCTTACGGCATTTCTATCTTTGTCGATTATGCTAAGATGGGTGGTATTGCCCCACAAATTCAGTCTGCTCTCATAACTTTTTTGAAAATTTTTCATAAAATGTTCATTTTCTAAAATTTCTTTTAAATGATCGCTATGAAGATGCTCGTTTACGTGATCTTTTCTAAAATCGGCCGTTATTTTCATGGCCTCTATTAAATGTTTTAGATGAGAGATAGAGCCAAATTTGCCAAGATTTCTATTTTCCAGCAGTTTTAAAGTAAAGGCTATCAAAATTCCGCCGGAAGATGGAGGGGGATTTGTAAAGATTTTATATTTCCCAAAATTGAAAACTATAGGGTCTCTTTTTTTTACTTCATACTTTTCTAAATCCTCTTTTCTTATATTTCCTTCATTCTCTATTGAAAACCTCTCAAAACTTTCGGCAATTTCGCCTTTATAAAATATATCGGCTCCCTCTTTTGCAAATGTAAGCAAAAATTCTCCATACTCCTCATTTTTAAAAAGAGTTTTCTCATCTATTAAAGAACCGCTTTTGGCATAAATTTCTCTGGACTCTTTAGTGGCTGTGAAAATAGGCTCAAGGAGTTTAACCAAAGAGGCCTGAGTTTTTGATAGATAAAATCCCTCCTTAGCAAGTTTCGCTGCAACAGAAACGATATCAATAAAAGGCATGCTTCCTTTATCCATCCAAAGTCTATAAACTCCCCCGATTACTCCGGGAATTGCGATAGAGCCGCTTCCTATATGAAATTCCTGAACAGCCGAGCCAAAATCGACGTAAATTGGAAAGAAATCTGGATTTTCGACTCTGTTTGGGGGAACATCGACAAAAAAATCATAAAACTCAACTCCCCTCTCCTCTTCAAAAGTGCTCAAAAATCCGCCTCCTCCCACGCTTGTTAAAGCAGGCTCGGCCAAAGGGGATGCCAAAAGAGCCGCACAGGCTGCGTCAAATGCATTTCCGCCCTTTTTTATAATCTCTTCGGCCGCTTTTGCCGTTATCCTATCACCTGCCGCAATTACAGCTCTCATTCTATAACTCCCATTTCAACTATCCTTTTTAGACTATTTGTTTTTTCATACTCTTTTATCATTTTCATTGATATTGTATCCTCCTCAAGCATTTGCAAAATAGAGTTTTTATAGGAATCCAAATTAAGCTTTCTAAAAACTTTAGCTCTATCAAGCTCTTTTAAAAGCTCACTTGCCTTCTCTTTTATCGTAATTATTCTCTCATCCTCTATAAATTTTCCAAAAGTGGCATATTTCGCCGCATACCACTTATTTTGCTTATCTATTTGGCAAAATTCGTTTTTTATCTCCCCCTCTATAGAGTAAAAAGCTAAAGCCTGATAGAAAGCTATGAGACTTTCTATTCTCTCAAACTCGTTTACAGAATCGCATATTCTAAGCTCAAGAGTTCCAAAATCTGGATGAATTCTAATATCCCACCTAATATCCTTAACGCTCTCTATCGCCCGGCTTCTTAACAAAACATTCAACATCTTCTCA
>JALVCR010000121.1 GCA_027009865.1 Campylobacterales bacterium | reverse complement strand
AACCAAAACAGGCTCTTTATATTTATACCCGTAAAGAGGCAGAATTTTATTCCAGACATCCTCTGTGCTTGCCAAAACTTTCTTTATAAATACAGCTTCTCTTTCCTCTTTTTTAGAATCATAAGAGGTGTGAGAGCTTCCGCCAAAAGAGAGAGGGTTAAAACCGCTTATATAGAAAAAAAAGCCAATAGCTAAAATAGCCCATCCGATTTTTGTTCTAAGAAGAGGTCTTATAATAGGCCAAAGCATAAGAAGCCGGCCAATGGAGACGCCTCTTAAACTTCCGCCAAAAACTCCCTTTTGATTTCTTCTATCCTCTACGTTTGAACTTTCCCTTTCATCATCGAGTCTCATACAACACCTTTCAAAATAAACTAAATAAAATTTTACCACGTTTATTTATTAATTAACTGATGTTATAAATTTAAATAAAATGTAAATAGGAAAAGTCTAAATAGAGGGAAAAACAGAATTAAAATGTAAGCAGAAAAAGAAGTGGCGTCCCGGACAGGATTCGAACCTGTGGCCTTCTGATTAGGAATCAGATGCTCTATCCTGCTGAGCTACCGGGACAAAAAAGGCGGAGAGACCCGCCCCTTAAATTAGCCGTTTCTCTTTTTTATTATCTCTTCGGCCACGTTTTTTGGAACCTCTTCATAGTGATCAAATTCCATAGAGTATGTGGCTCTACCTTGAGTTGCACTTCTTAAATCGGTAGAGTATCCAAACATCTCTGCAAGAGGAACGAAAGCGTCAACTATCTTATTTCCGCCTCTCTCTCCCATTGCGTTGATTTGTCCTCTTCTTCTATTTAGATCGCCTATAACATCTCCCATAAACTCTTCGGGAACTTCAACTTCAACTTTCATAATAGGCTCTAAAAGAACAGGATTTGCTTTCTTAGCAGCCTCTTTAAAGGCCATAGAACCGGCTATTTTAAAAGCCATCTCAGAAGAGTCAACCTCATGGTAGCTTCCGTCATACAAAGTTACCTTCACATCTTCTACCGGATAACCGGCTATTACACCGCCTTGCATAGCCTCTTGGATACCTTTATCAACGGCAGGAATATACTCTTTTGGAATAACACCGCCTTTAATCTCGTTTACAAACTCATACCCTTTGCCCTGCTCTTGAGGCTCAAGTTTGATAAACACATGGCCATATTGTCCTCTACCGCCCGTTTGTTTAGCATATTTATACTCTTGATTTACAGTTTTTCTAATAGTCTCTCTATAAGCAACCTGCGGCTGACCAACTTCTGCTTCAACCTTAAACTCTCTTAGCATTCTATCTACGATAATTTCAAGGTGAAGCTCTCCCATACCGGAAATTATAGTCTGACCGCTCTCTTCATCGGTAGTAACTCTAAAGGATGGATCCTCTTGGGCCAATTTTTGAAGAGCTACGCTCATCTTCTCTTGATCAGCTTTTGTTTTAGGCTCTACCGCAACGGAGATAACCGGCTCTGGAAATTCCATTCTCTCTAAGATAACTTTATCCTCTTCGGCTGCCAAAGTATCTCCGGTAAGAGTATATTTAAGTCCAACTACCGCGCCTATCTCTCCGGCATAAAGCTCTTTAATCTCTTCTCTTTTGTTAGAGTGCATTCTAAGAAGTCTTCCGACTCTCTCTTTTTTGCCTTTTGTAGTGTTGTAAACATAGCTTCCGCTCTCTATTATTCCTCTGTAAACTCTAATAAAAGTAAGCTGGCCTACAAAAGGATCTGTCATAATTTTAAAAGCCAAAGCCGCAAAAGGACCGTTATCTGTAGATTCTACTGAAACTTCGGTTCCATCCTCATAGTGTCCCTTAATAGCCTCAACTTCGGTTGGAGCCGGCAAGAAATCAACTACCGCGTCAAGAAGAGGCTGAACACCTTTGTTTTTAAAAGCAGAGCCGCAAGTCATAGGAACCATCTCCATAGCGATAGTCGCTTTTTTGATTCCCATTTTGATCTCATCTTCTGTTAGCTCTTCTCCGCCCAAATATTTCTCCATAAGCTCTTCGTCGCTCTCGGCAACAGCTTCCATCAGTTTTTCTCTATATTCGTTAGCTTTCTCTTCAAGCTCGGCTGGGATATCTTCAATCTCATATTTAGAGCCCATAGCCGCTTCATCTTCCCAAACCAAAGCTTTCATTCTAACCAAATCTATAACGCCTTTGAAATTATCCTCAGCGCCTATTGGAAGCTGAATTGGAACGGGATTGGCTTTCAATCTATCTTTTATCTGTCTTTCAACCTCAAAAAAATCTGCCCCGATTCTGTCCATTTTATTTACAAAAACAATTCTTGGAACCTTATATTTATTAGCCTGTCTCCAAACGGTCTCGCTTTGGGGCTGAACTCCTCCCACCGCGCAAAAAACAGCTACGGCTCCGTCCAAAACCCTCATACTTCTTTCAACTTCTATAGTAAAATCGACGTGTCCTGGAGTATCTATGATATTTATCTGATGATTTCTCCAAAAGCAGGTAGTAGCCGCAGAAGTAATCGTAATACCTCTCTCTTTCTCCTGCTCCATCCAGTCCATAGTAGCGGCACCGTCGTGAACCTCGCCTATTTTATGGCTCATACCGGTATAAAAAAGAATTCTCTCTGTCGTAGTTGTTTTACCGGCATCAATATGAGCGGCAATACCTATGTTTCTTACTTTGTCAATTGGAGTTTTTCTTGCCATCTTAGGAGTCCTTTATTACCATCTGTAGTGAGCGAATGCTTTATTAGCTTCCGCCATTTTGTAAGTATCTTCTTTTTTCTTATAAGCTGCGCCTCTGCTGTTTGCAGCATCAATCAGTTCGTTAGAGAGTCTCTCAACCATTGTTCTCTCGCTTCTTTTTCTAGCGAAAGTGATTATCCATCTAATGGCTAAAGTCTGCTGTCTTGCGGGTCTTACCTCCACTGGAACCTGATAAGTGGCTCCTCCCACTCTTCTGCTTTTAACTTCCAAAATAGGTTTGATATTCTCGATAGCTTTTTCAAAAACCTCGATACCTTTTTCGTTTGTTTTCTCTTCGATTCTTTTTAAAGCGTCATAAAAAATTTTAGTCGCGACATTTTTTTTGCCGTCAAGCATCAAACCGTTTATAAACTTGGTTACCACTTTGCTGTTATATACCGGATCTGGCATAACTTCTCTAACCGGTGCTCTTCTTCTTCTCATTTCCTTCCTTCAATTTATTTTTATTATAAATTTACTCAAGCGCTATCCGCGAAGGTTTTATCGATAGCGCCTGTGCACTTTATAATTTTGTTTTATTTTTTAGTTAAATTATTCTTTAGGTTTTTTAGTTCCGTATTTACTTCTTGACACTCTTCTATTAGCAACTCCCGCCGTATCGAGCGCACCTCTTACAATATGATATTTAACACCCGGAAGGTCTTT
>JALVCR010000120.1 GCA_027009865.1 Campylobacterales bacterium | reverse complement strand
ACTAAAACATATAAGCAATTTTACAGATTTTGAGCCTCTAATAGCAGACCCTCAAATAGAGATATCTTTTTGCTACGGCTCTTTTGAATATTTCGATTTAATTATCATTCCGGGAAGCAAACTGACAATTGAGGATTTAAGAGAGCTTAAAAGAGATAAAATTTTTGAAAAGATAAAGAGTTTAAAGAAACCTATTTTTGGAATATGCGGTGGATTTGAGATGATGTTTGAGGAATTGATTGACAACGGAGTGGAAAATAGCTTCTTTGTAAAGGAGGAGGGATTTGGTTTCATAAAAGATAAAATAGTTTTCAAAAAAGAGAAGATAACGAAAACTGGAAGATATAAAATTTTTGATTTTTTTATAGAGGGATACGAGATTAGAAACGGAAGAAGTTTAAAAAATTTAATTTATTTTAGAGAAAACTCCATTTGGGGGACGTTTGTGCACGGAATTTTTGATAATAATGATTTTAGAGAGTATTTTTTCAAACTGATAGATCCATCATACGAAAAATTTGATTTTCAAAAATATAAAAATCAAAAAATTAATAAATTTTTAGATATCTTTGAAAAAAATGTAGATATGAATAAAATAGAGAGATGTTTGCAAAAATAGCCCTTATTGCCTATCTAATCGATAAAATAAAAGGGGAGTTTAAAAGCTTTAAACATCCTGTTATTTTAATGGGAGATTTTATCCTGTTTTTTGAAAAGCGATTCTATAAAGATTCTAAAATAAGAGGATTTTTTCTATTTTCAAGCTTAATTTCAATCTCTTTTATTTTGGCTCTTTTGATAGAAAAAACGGCCTCTCTTTTTCCTTTTTATTTAAATATTTTAATTTTAGGAGTTTTATCCTCTATCTTTTTGGCTCATAAAATGTTAAGAGAGAGCGTAATTGAGGTTTTAGAGAGCGAAAACAAAAGAGAAAAACTCTCATATATCGTAAGCCGGGATACAAAAGATTTAAATGAGAGCGAAATTTATAAAGCGTGCATAGAAACTTATGCGGAAAATCTAAATGATGCGCTAATAGCGCCCCTTTTTTATCTTCTGCTTTTTGGTTTTAAAGGGATAGTTGTCTATAAAGCTGTAAATACGCTTGACAGTATGGTCGGATATAAAACAAAAAGATATGAAAATTTTGGATTTTTCAGCGCAAAAGCGGACGATATCGCAGGATTCATACCGGCTCGAATTACCGCTTTTTTAATTTTGCTTATTGCAAAAAAGATTTATTTATACAAAAAATGCGTATCTTTTGCAAAAAAACATGAAAGCCCAAATGCCGGATATCCAATAAGCGCTATGGCTTTGATTTTAAATCTATCTTTGGGAGGGGATACAAAATATTTTGGAAAAATCAAAAAAAAGGCTAAATTTGGAGATGGAAGAGAGATAATTTATAAAAATGATGTTTTAAAAGCGATATCCTTTGGATATAATTTCGATAAATTTATTTTAATAGGAGTCGGCATTGGTTGTATGTTTTAAAGGAGATAAAAATTTTTTAAACGGTTTGGAAAATCAGAAAGCTCCGTTTTTGCTTGCTTGCTCTACCACAAAAACTTGCGAAATTAGTGGAATTACGCAGGCTGGAATCCCTGGGCTTATCCATCTAACTCCAACGCTTGATAGCGAATTTTTATGCGAAGGAGAGGTTAAATCCCTAAAAGATTTGGCAAAAACCCCAAAAGGAGTTCCAACTCCGGCTCTAATTACAAGAGCAGTATCTTTAAAATCGCCATTTTCTTCAATCTCTATACTTGATATCGGGATGGCTAAAAAGCCTCTCATAAAAAAGTGCCAATATGAAAGTTTCAATATAAACCCTTCTAATAGAATCGATGAGGGGGCTGATATTTTGGCAAAAGAGGTTTTTGAAAAAGGGAGAAATTTTGCCAAAAAATTTAAAACCGATAAAGATTTTATAATTTTAGCAGAGACTACGCCTGCTGGAACCACAACAGCTTACGCCACCTCTTTGGCTTTAGGGTATGAGAGCTGGAATCTTTTTTCTTCCTCTTTTAAAAATGACCCAAAATCCATAAAAGATGAAGTTGTAAAAAGAGCCCTCTCTTTAATAAGAAAAGAGGATAATATCTTTGATACGCTCTCCAAAGTAAGCGACAATATGCTAATCTTCTCGGCAGGATTTGCGATGGAGGCAAGTTTAAACAAAAAAGTAATTTTAGGCGGCGGAACGCAGATGGCGGCTGTAATGATGATAATAGACAGACTTTTAAAAAGCGAAAAAGCCAATACGGATAATATCGCTCTTGCCACCACAAAATGGGTTTATGAGGATGAAAACTCAAATATAGAGGCTCTTTTGGATATGCTCTCATTTACTCCAAACGCCTTTTTTGCAGATTTCTCCTTTAAAAACTCAAAACTTGATATTTTAAAGCTGTATGACAAAGGGGAAGCAAAAGAGGGAGTCGGAGCTGGAGCGGCGATGGTTTACGGATATACGCAAGGATTAAAAGAGGATGATATAGTAAAAGGGGTTGAGGAGCTTTTGGGAGCATGAAAATACTCTATTTTGGAGGCCAAAAGAGCGGAAAGAGCCTTTTGGCCGAAGAGAGGGCAAAAGAGCTAAAGGGAAATAGAAAGCCTGTATATCTTGCTACTTACGATGATAGATTTAACGATCTGGAGATGAAAGAGAGGATTCTTTATCATCAAAAAAGAAGAGGAGACATTTTTAAAACCGAGTGCGAACCTCTAAAAATTTCCTCTTTAATTAAAGAGGGAGAGATATATTTAATAGATTGTCTTGGAATGTGGCTTTTAAATGCATTGGAGGCAAAACTCTCAAGAGATGAAATCTTTAGGGAATTGGACTTGATTTTAGAGAAAAATGCCGATATTATTTTTGTAATTAGCGATATTTCAAGCGGAGTGATACCTTTAGACTCCTTTACAAGAAGGTATGTGGATTTAATGGGTGAGATAGGGCAAAAAACTGCAAAAAAATGCGATGAAGTGTATCACGTGATACTTGGAATAGCAAGAAGGATAAAGTGAGAGAGATTATTTACGGTTTTAAACTCTCTTTTTCATATTTTTCCATTCTGCCCGTTAGATTCAAAAATATTTTAAACTCTCCGAAAATAGATAGAGCTTTTTTATTTTTTATTCCGTTTGTGGGAGCTTTTTTGGCAATAGTCTCCTCCTTTTTGTTTCTTTTTTTAAAAAACTTTCTGCCAAATCTATACTCAGCAATTTTTAGCGCCTCTTTTTATATGTTTTTATACGGCTTTTTACATCTTGAAGCGGTTATTGATACGATAGATGCGCTGTTTGCCTCCCATTCCAAGAAAGACGCTTACAAAATCTTAAAAGAGCCGACAGTCGGAGCGATAGGGGTTGTATTTGCGGTTTTATTTTTAATTTTAAAACTATCTCTA
>JALVCR010000119.1 GCA_027009865.1 Campylobacterales bacterium | reverse complement strand
TCAAAAAGAGCTAAAAGAGGTGGATATCTTTACGGGAGTGGGAGATTACGACAAAATAGACGAAATTATAGAAAAGAAAAAGAGTGCTTTCTCTCCTGAAACCTATCTTTTAAGAGATGATGAGAGAGTAATTACCGGCTCTACTTTTCACGCTTATGTAAAATTAAGCGAAGGGTGCAATCAAAAATGCAGCTTTTGCGCTATTCCATCTTTTAAAGGAACTTTAAAATCAAGAGAACTTGAAAGCGTGGTAAACGAAGTTAAAAATTTAGCAAAAAAGGGATTTTGGGATTTTAGTTTCATATCGCAAGATAGCAGCTCCTATTTAAGAGATTTGGGATATAAAGATGCTCTTATAGATTTAATAGATGAGATAGAGAAGATAGAAGGTGTAAAGAGCGCAAGAATTTTGTATCTATACCCCTCGACTCTAAGCGATGCTCTTATAGATAGGATAATATCATCTCCCATTTTTCATAACTATTTTGATATGCCTATTCAACACATAAGTGATAGAATGCTTAAAATTATGAAAAGGGGAGCTGGAAAAGAGATAATTTTAAGGCAGCTTAAGAAGATGAGAGAAGCTGAAAACTCTTTTCTTAGAACAAGCGTTATAGTGGGACATCCCGGAGAGAGCGAAAATGATTTTAGAGAGCTTGAAAATTTTTTGAAAGATTTTGACTTTGACAGAGTCAATATATTTGCCTATTCCGATGAAGAGGGAACAAAGGCTTATGAAATGAGAGATAAAATCAAAAAAGAGATTATAGATGAAAGAATAGAAGCTTTAGATTCAATCGTAGAGGAGAAGTTTATAAAAAGCCTTAAAAAAGATCTTAACAAAGAGGCAGATATAGTCATAGAGGGAGAGAGCAGCGAACATGAATATCTTCTTGGAGCAAGAAAAATAATCTGGGCGCCTCAGATAGACGGAGAGATTTTGATAAACGACAAAGAAATAGAGGATGATTTGGAGATAGGAAAAACCTATAAAGCCAAAATAACTCAAATAGCCGGAGACAAACTTATTGGAACTGTTACCAAAACTCTCTAAAGAGAGCCTCTCTGTTTTAAAAGATCAAAAAAATCTCTTAGCCTTCTCAGCCGGAGTCGATTCTACGGCTCTCTTTTTTACTCTTTTGGAATATAAAATAGATTTTGATATAGCCTTTGTAAATTATCAGACAAGAGAGGAGTCTTTTTTAGAAGAGGAGTATGCAAAAGAGCTTGCTTTAAAATATGATAAAAAAGCTTTCATAAAAAGAGTAAAACTCCCATCTTGCAATTTTGAGCAAAACGCAAGAATTGCAAGATATAATTTTTTCAAAGAGATAATAGAAAAAGAGAATTATCAAAATCTGCTGACCGCTCATCAGCTAAATGACAAACTTGAATGGTTTTTTATGCAGCTCTCTAAAGGAGCGGGAGTTGTGGAGCTTTTGGGCTTTGACGAGATAAGAAAGAGGGATAAATATACTTTAATTAGACCTCTTATAAATTACACAAAAGAGGAGCTTGAGCTATTTTTAAAGAAAAATGGTATAAAATATTTTATAGATAAGACAAATTTTGACGAAAAGTTTAAAAGAAATTTCATCAGGAAAAATTTTGCGACTCCTTTTTTAAAGCTTTATAAAAATGGAGTATTAAGAAGTTTTGAATATTTGCAAAAAGATAAAGAGAGGATTTATAAACCCTCTCTTCTTTGCAAAGAAAAAGAGCTTTTTATATTTAAAAGAAAAAAAGACGATATAGAAAATATAAGAATTATAGACGAAAGTGTAAAAAAACTTGGAACTCTTCTCTCAAAAAAACAAAAAGACGAGATTTTAAGGCAAAAAGATACGGTAATATCCCATAAAATAGCTATATCTTTAAAAGAGGATAAAATATTTATCTCTCCGTTTGTAAAAGTAAAAATGCCAAAGAGTTTCAAGGAAAAATGCAGAATTTTAAAAATTCCTCCTAAAATTAGAGGATATTTATATAAAGAGATAAAGGATTTGAAATGTTTAGAAAAATTGCTTTGCTGATTTTAAATTCAGCCTTTCTTTTCGGTATGGCCTACAATATTACAAAAAATAGTAAAAATCAAAACACCCCCTTTATAGCCAAAGATATAATAGTCTGGCAAGATTACAGAGATAAAAACTCTGATATATATCTGTATAATCTAAAAACAAAAACAACTCAAAAAATCACCTCAAACCCAGATTATGACGGAAATCCGATAACAAACGGAGACTACGTTTTGTATGAAAGCAGCGAAGGGGGAAACTATTTTTTAAATCTATACAATATAGCCACAAAAGAGAGAGTAAGAATAACCGACAAAATGACAAACGGATACTCAATATACGGAAACTATGTAGTATGGGCGGAAAATTCGGCTCTTTTTTTATACGATATCTCATTGAAGGCTAAAACTTTAATCATAAAAAGCGAGTCTGAAAACTGGGCTGAAAACCCTTGCGTATATGAAGATAAAATTGTATGGGATGATGGAAAATCAATCTATCTTTATGATATAAAAACAAAATCTTCCCAAAAGATAGCGAATGCTTCATCTCCTAAAGCTAAAATATTTAAAGATTATATAGTTTGGCAAAGCTCATCTCCATGGGGAGGAAAAACAGCCTGGAACATATATCTATACGATATACACACAAACAAAACAACCGCTGTTACAAAAGAGCCTTATATAAATAAAAACCCTCAAATATACGGAAACAAAATACTTTGGCACTCCAATAAAAATGGAAATTGGGATATATTTTTATATAACATCGATACAAAAGAGAAAAAAGCAATAACAGTAAATCCAGCCGATCAGACTTTCCCTTCCATCTACCAAAATCTTGCCGTATGGGTGGATGAGAGAGATTCAAATGAAGAGATATATTTTATGAATCTATCAAATACGCCCTTTTTCTATGCAAAAGAGATAACTCCATATATGAACACCTCTTCAAGCTATAGAACCTATCTTAAAATTTTTAACACTAATTCTTGCGCTGTCAGCATGAAAGCTCTGCTTTTTGATTTAAACGGCAATTTTATCGATAGGAAAAAGCCTTTGGATATAACTTTCAATATAGCCCCTTTTCACTCAAAAGTTATATATGCAAAAGAGATAAAATCAAAAGCCTTGCAAAAAGGGGTCAATATCTCCAATAATTTTGGAGCCGTTTTTATGTATTACTGCAAAGAGAGATTAATAGATCCAAACAAAATATTCTCTCAAGTGGTGCAAAAATCCCCTCTGGGACAAAGAGTTATGCCAGTTTATGAATACTCTAAAACCCTAACTGGAAAAGGAGATATAATTATTCCCCACCTATATCAAAACACTTCCGATAAACACAGCCCATATAGAGGATTTATAGAGTTTTTAAATATAGGAGATAGTGATATAAAAGCCGATATGAAAATAT
>JALVCR010000118.1 GCA_027009865.1 Campylobacterales bacterium | reverse complement strand
ATTCAAAACGGAAAAATTGATTTTGATATTTTGATAGCCACTCCCGATATGATGGGTATGATAGGTAAAGTCGGTAGAATTTTAGGACCTAAAGGTTTAATGCCAAATCCAAAAACCGGAACAGTTACAATGGATGTGGCAAAAGCTGTAAAAAATGCTAAAACCGGACAGGTTAACTTTAGAGTAGATAAAAAGGGTAATATCCATGCGGGAGTTGGTAAAGTTAGCTTTGATAGCAAAAAACTTTTGGAAAATATAGAAGAGTTTGTAAAAGCTATCAACAAACATAAACCCGCAGCGGCTAAAGGAAGATATATAAAACATGCCGCACTCTCATTGACTATGAGTCCTTCCTTAGATTTAAACACTCAAGAATTAATGGAGATGAAATAATTTGATTTATCTTAGACTTAAGAGAATGGGGGTCCTTTTGGACTTAAATATGGGAGTTTTTCTCCGAAACTCCTTTTCTCCTTTTGGAGATGCCCCATTCGATGAAGTCGGAAAGGAGGAAAAATGACAAGAGAGCAGAAGGTCAAGCTGGTAGAAGAGCTCTCCGAAGAGTTTAAAGATGTCGGAGGTATCGTCGTTTGCGGCTTTGAAGGCATGACTGTTCAAGAGATGGAAGCTCTAAGAAATGATGCCAGAGAGCAGGGCATTAAAGTTAGAGTTATAAAAAACAGACTTGCCGATTTAAGCTTCAAAAACGCCGGTATCGAAGGTCTTACTCTTAAAAATACGAATATGTTCGTATGGGGAGACGATATCGTAGCTTTGGCAAAAGTCGTTACGAAATACGCCAAAGACGCAACCGATAAGTTTGTTATTAAAAACGGCTATTTCGAAGGCAAAGTTGTCGAAGCAAACGTTATCGAAGAGTACTCAAAGCTTGCTTCCAAAGAGGAGTTCTTGGGTATGTTGCTCTCAACTTGGACTGCTCCGTTACGCAATTTCCTTTATGTGCTTAACGGCGTTCAAAGAGAGTTTGTTACCGCTCTTAATGAGATTAAAAAGCAAAAAGAAGCGGCTTAATTTAAGATTTGCTATTTAAAGAAAAAAATAAAAAAAAATAAAAAGGAAGGAAAAATGGCTATAACAAAAGAAGATGTAATCGAGTATATCTCAAATCTTTCTGTTTTAGAGTTATCAGAGCTTGTAAAAGAGTTTGAGGAGAAATTTGGAGTTTCTGCTACTCCTACTGTAGTTGCAGGTGGAGCTGCCGCAGGCGGCGAGGCTGGCGGAGCTGCTGAAGAGAAAACCGAGTTTGACGTTATTTTAACAGGAGCTGGAGCTAAGAAGATTAATGTTATTAAAGCTGTTAGAGCAATTACAGGTCTTGGTCTTAAAGAGGCTAAAGAGGCTGTTGAGAATACTCCAACTAAAATTAAAGAGGGAGTATCTAAAGAAGAGGCTGAAGAGGTTAAAAAACAACTTGAAGAGGCCGGCGCTTCTGTTGAAATTAAGTAATCTATTTTTAATAAAGAGGGCTTTTGTCCCTCTTTTATCTATAAGTATCTTAGTAATTTAATATAATTTAGAATTATCTTGATATTCTAAATTATATTAGGTTATAATACAAACCCCCTTCCATTTGTACAAATAACTATTTCTGCTACGAGGTTGATTAATGTTAAACAGTTTAAAATCAGGAAATCGATTAAGAGTTGATTTTTCTAAGATTCCGCGAAAAATTCCAATTCCTAATCTGTTGCAACTTCAGAAAGAGAGTTATGAATATTTTATAAATGTTCATGAAAACAAAGAGAGCGGTATAGAGAAGGTTTTTCAATCTATCTTTCCTATTCACGATCCGCAAAACAGAATTACTTTGGAGTATGTGGGCAGTGAAATAGGAAAGCCAAAATATACCATAAAAGAGTGTATGGAGAGAGGTCTTACCTATTCTATCTATATAAAAATAAAAATAAGACTCACTCTTTGGGAGAGAGACGAAAAGACCGGAGAGAAGAAGAAACCAAAAAACGTAAAAGAGCAGTATATCTTTATACGCGATATTCCTCTAATGACAGATAGAATCTCCTTTATAATAAACGGAGTTGAGAGAGTTGTTGTAAATCAGTTGCATAGAAGCCCGGGAGTTATTTTCAAAGAGGAGGAGGCAAGCGGCGCTTCCACCAAACCGATTTATACTTCCCAAATAATTCCAGATAGAGGCTCATGGCTCTATTTTGAATATGATACCAAAGATGTGCTTTACGCAAGAATAAACAAAAGAAGAAAGATTCCAGTAACCATTCTTTTTAGAGCATTGGGATATAGCAAACAGGATATCATTAAGCTTTTCTATCCTATTTTGAAAATCAAAATAGATACGGAGAGAAAGAAATTTTTAATTCCTTTTATTCCTGAAGATTTTGTGGGAAGAATGGAGTTTGATTTAAAAGATAAAGACGGAAACTTGATTGTTCCGGCAAGAAAAAGATTAACATCTAAAAGGGCCAAAAAGCTTGCAGAGGAGGGGCTTGACTGGGTTGAGTATCCCCCTGAAATCTTGTTTGACAGACATCTTGCATCTCCGGTGATTGATAAAGAGAGCGGAGAGATTTTGTATGAGAGTTTAACCTCTTTAGATGAGAATAAAATCGTAAAACTGATAGACAGAGGTATAGAAGAGATAGAGATAGCAAACGATTTAACTTCCGGAGTGGACAGAGCTATTATCAACTCTTTTATGGCCGATCATGAGACTTTAAAACTTCTAAAGCATACTGAGGGGATAGAGGACGAAAACGATCTATCCGCAATTAGAATCTATAAAGTTATGAGACCCGGAGAGCCTGTTACCAAAGAGGCTGCTAAAGCTTTTGTAAACGATCTTTTCTTTAATCCTGAAAGATACGATTTGACAAAAGTTGGCCGAATGAAGATGAATCATAAATTAAGCCTAAATGTTCCCGAATATGTAACCGTTTTGACAAATGAAGATATTATAGAAACCGTTAGATATTTAATAAAAGTTAAAAACGGACAGGGACATATAGACGATAGGGATCATTTAGGAAACAGAAGAATCAGAGCAATAGGCGAACTTTTGGCAAACGAGCTTCATGCGGGCCTTGTTAAGATTCAAAAAGCAATTAGAGATAAATTTACCACTCTAAGCGGAAATATAGATGAGATTATGCCTCATGATCTTATAAATTCAAAAATGATTACCTCTTCTATTATAGAGTTTTTTACAGGAGGCCAATTATCTCAATTTATGGATCAAACTAACCCTCTTAGCGAGATTACTCACAAAAGAAGACTCTCCGCGCTTGGAGAGGGAGGATTGGTTAAAGAGAGAGCGGGCTTTGAGGTAAGGGACGTTCACCCAACCCACTATGGAAGAATATGTCCTATCGAGACGCCTGAAGGCCAAAACATCGGTCTTATTAACACTTTGGCAACTTATGCCAAAGTAAACGATATGGGATTTATAGAAACTCCC
>JALVCR010000117.1 GCA_027009865.1 Campylobacterales bacterium | reverse complement strand
CAAAACCAATTTCATCTTTTTCCATAGAGTTTAAGGATATCTTTCTTGGCTTATAAAACTTAAAATTATCAAATCTCATCGGAGAGTTTTTAAGCTTTTGCCACCTGTTTTTAATCTCGTCTAAAATCCTCTTTTTTTCCAATTTAGGATTTTTGGGATTTGTATTTAGTGTGGCGATTTTATGTAAAGGCTCTTCCCTCCACATAGAAAAGTCCACGCCTATATCGCAAAGAGTCTTTATCTCCTGATATGAGAGTTTATAATTTAAAGCAAAATTTTTAACAAACTCCCTATCTTTTTGATTTAATTTATTAAATCTTGAGTTTTCAACAGCTTTTTGAAATTTATCCAAATAGTTTTGTTTCATAGCATATTCTTTGAAAGAAAAATAAGAGGGATTATAGCATAAGAAGACGGGCAAAAAGCCCGATTTTTAAATGGATCTCTTAAACTCCGGATAAGACTCCAATCCGCAAAGCTCCAAATCCAAACCTTCCGTTTGAACATCGTCTGAAACTCTGAAAGGAAAGAATTTGTTTATGGCAAATAAAACTGCATAAGAGCTTACAAAAGCTATAACTCCGACAACCACAACTCCTATAATCTGAGTAAACAAAGAAACATCTGAAAAAATTCCAACCGCCAAAGTTCCCCAAATTCCGTTTACCAAATGCACAGAAAGCGCTCCAACGGGATCGTCTATTTTAAGTTTATCAAAGAAAGGAACTGCGTAAAATACCAAAGCTCCTCCAATAATTCCAATAATAATCGGAGTGTAAATTCCAAATTTATCGGCTCCCGCTGTAATTGCCACAAGTCCTCCCAAAGCTCCGTTTAAAATCATAGTGATATCAAACTTTTTATATTTCCAGTAGTTTAAAACCATAACGATAATAGCTCCGGCAAGTCCTGCGGTATTTGTATTCATAACTGTTAAAGCCACCGTATCGGCGCTCTCTTTTGAAGAGATTGAACCAACTGAACCTCCGTTAAAACCAAACCATCCAATCCAAAGAAGCAAAGCTCCAAGCACCACAAGAGGGATATTGGAAGCTGGAATTACTTTAACCTTTCCATCTACAAATCTTCCCTTTCTTGGCCCTATTATCAAAATAGCTGCAAGAAGAGCCCATCCCCCGGTTGAGTGAATTACGGTAGAGCCTGCTAAATCGTGTATATCTAAATGAAACAAAGCTCCAGTTCCCCAAGTTATATTAACAATAAAAGGATAAATCAAAGCCGACATAACTACAGTAAAGATAGTAAGAGGAATAATAGCGGTTCTCTCGCTCACTCCCCCGCTCATAATATTTACAACTTTTCCGACAAAAGCCATCTGAAAAAGGAAAAAAGCCCATTTGCTAAGAGAGGTGGCAAACTCCCACGAACCGAAAGCTACAAAATATCCGATTAAAAGAAAAGAAAGAGAAGCCACCGCATATATCATCGTATTTACTGTTAAAACAGCAGTTACGTTTTTTGTTCTAACAAGCCCGGCCTCAAGCATGGCAAACCCCGGAACCATCAAAATAATAAGCGTCATGGCAAAAAGCGCAAACAGAGTATCCACTACATAACTAAAAACCGATGCGTCCATAAGCTGCTCCCTTTTTAAAAAATTTTCTATATTATAGATTAATTTTTAATCGATGTTTTAAAAAATGTGATTAAAAAATAGGCAAAGAGGGGAAAAAAATTATTCTTCTTCTTGAAGCTCTCTTTTTAAAACTCTCTCCATCTCCTCTCTTAAATCTTCATACCAACTCTCCCCTCTCTCTTTAGGATAGAAGGAGTCTAAAAATATTACTTTAACGGGTTTGCTTACATCTACGCTTAAATCTTTTGAATCCACAACGGCTCTTGTATTTACCACAACTACAGGCTGAACTTTCAGGGAGAGTTTTTCGGCCAAAAATTTGGGGCCGTTTTTAAATTTTAAAAGCCTATCCCCCCTGCTTCTTGTCCCTTCCGGGAAAATGGCTATCACTCTGTTATTTTTTAATCTATCTTTCACATCTCTTAGAAGTTTTATCAAAGATTTTTTATCTTCCCTATCAACGACTATCATTTTGGGAGGCTTTAGAATATGGCCGAAAACTGGCATTTTCTCTATCTCTTTTTTTGCAACCCACGCCAAATTTGCCGAATGTATATCTTCTAAAACGACAATATCCAAAAGACTTTGATGATTTATCAAAAGAAGATTTGCATCTTTGTCTATTTTGCCTTTTTGAATGATTTTATAGCCAATCAGTTTGGATTGAAGTTTCGCCCACTTTCTTCTAATCTCTCTGTTTTTCTCTGGAAAAAGATACATCAAAATTATCACACCGGTTACCGTTACGGAAAACTCGATTAAAACATATAAAGCTCTAAGCTTATTTAATATCTTCATTTTTAACCCATCCTATCTTATTATTGGGAAGCAAAACTTTATAATATGGATCTACTCTGTTTAAAACCTTCACTCTCATACTTTTTGGGGCTGTATAAAAAATGGTGGAGTTTCTTGTCGGCAAAATGGTAACTTTAGCCCCCTCTTTTAAAGTTATATCAGAAAAAGGAAGCTCATCTTTTATCACATAAGCTCCAATAGCCAAAGCGATAAAGAGATAAATAACAGCCCATCTGTTTTTTTTGATTTTAAAGGCAAAAAGAGTTAAAAATATTAAAGCAACAGTGGCTAAAAATATATTTTTGTATATATCGAAATTTGAAGCTTTAGGGTTTAAATCAAGCTGAGTGCTAAGCTCCTCTTTTTCTAGAACAACCGGAAAAGAGAAATTCTCAAATCTTCTGTTTTGTAAATTAAAATATTTAAAATTAAACTCTTTTGTAGAAGAGGGAATGAAAGCTATATAGATAAAATTTGACTCTAAAAAATCCCCTTTTTTGCTCTCTATCTTGTCTCTTAAAACCCAGTCAAGATGAAAATCGTCAATATTTGCCCTTTTTGCCGCTATTTTCATCACAAACATATAACTGTTTTCATCAAATCTTGTGGTTTTATACTTCTCTACATTCAAAGAGTCGGCTAAAACATTGCAAAAATATTTATCATGCCTTAGAGAAAAGACCTTTACCGGTTTGAAAGAGAGAGTGGAGCTTTCAATATATCCGCTTTTATCTTTTGCGGTAACTTTAATTAAAGGAAGTTTTCCTTTCAAAGATAGAAGCTGAAAATAGAGAGTAATTTTATATTCATTTTCGTCTATCTTTTCAAAAAGAGCCTCTTTATTTAAGAGATTAAAATCTTTGCCTCCGATTAGAGAATAGCTTAAAGATTGAAGATTTTTAAAAACAGCTATACTTTTTACGGTTACGGGAAAAATTTCCTTTACATAAACTCTCTTTGGCAATCTCTCAAAAGAGAGAAAAAGCGATTGAGCCCTAAGAGGCTTTGGATTTGTTCTTATAAATGGTTTTATATCTTTTTTTTCACTATTTTTATTAATTTTTTTTCCAAAAATCTCTTCTTCAGTTTTTGCGAGAGGCTTTTTAGGAGAAGCTTTTTTCTGAAGAGATTTTGGAATAGGAAATTCAACAGTATAGCTGTCCTCATCGTCAAAAACCGAAGGCTCCTCTCCAAAAAGAGGAAAAGCAAGACAAATTAATAAAATTAATTTCAAAATCCTCAAGAGAGAAAACCCTCTAACATTTTTATTCCATCAACTGAGCCTAAAATAGACTCCACCGCCCTTTCGGGATGGGGCATAAGGCCGAAAATATTTTTCTCCCTGTTGCAGATTCCCGCAATAGAATCGACAGAGCCGTTTGGATTTAAATCCTCTCCATTTTCATCGCAATATTTTAAAATTACCTGCTCATTATCATAAAGAGATTTAAGCGAATCGCTATCTATATAATAATTGCCCTCTCCGTGGGCTATCGGAACTTTTAAAATATCCCCGACTTTGGTTTTAGATAGAAATTTGTTGTTATTATTTATCACTTTAAGGCCGTGATATTTTGAGATAAAATGAACGTTTCTGTTTTTCATCATAGCTCCGGGAAGCATATGAGATTCTAAAAGAATCTGAAAACCGTTGCATATGCCAAGCACATATCCGCCCTTTTTGGCATACTCCATAACAGCTTTCATAATGGGAGCAAATTTGCTGATAGCTCCGCTTCTTAAATAGTCTCCATAACTAAATCCTCCCGGCAAGACTACCAAATCAAGATCATCCCTTAAACTCTCCTTTTTGTGCCATACCATATCCACTTCAAAAGAGAGCTTATTTAGGGCGTATTTGGTGTCAAACTCGCAATTTGTTCCCGGAAAAACGATAACGGCAGCTCTCATAATTACTCAACCTCTATAAAATAGTCTTCTATTACCGTATTTGCCAAAAGCTCCTCGCACATATCCTTAACTCTACTTTTTATCTCCTCTTTGTTTTCCCCATCTATGTCCAAAACGATTCTTTTGCCTATTCTAACATCTTTAACCTCGTTGAAACCTAAAGAACCCAAAGCGTGGTGCACAGCTTTTCCCTGCGGGTCTAAAACTCCCTCTTTTAAACTGACATTAACTACAACTTTCATTTTATATCCTCTGAAATTCTTTTTAAAACCTCTTCATAAGCTACTTTAACTCCTCCAAGCCCCTCTCTGAATCTGTCCTTATCAAGCTTCTCGCCGCTTTGCATATCCCAAAATCTGCAGCTATCGGGGCTTATCTCATCGGCTAAATAGATATTTCCGTCTTCATCTTTTCCAAATTCCAATTTAAAATCCACAAGCTTTAAACCTCTCTTTGCAAAAAATGATTTTAAAACGACGTTTATCTCTCTTCCAAGTCTCTTTAGCTCTTCAAGCTCGTCTTCATGCTCTACAAGATCTAATAAAAGAGCATGCTCGTCGTTTATTAAAGGATCTTGCAGTTCATCGTTTTTGTAATAAAATTCAACTAACGAAAAAGGGAGAACTTTGCCCTCTTTTATTCCAAGCCTTCTGCTCAAAGAGCCGGCGGCAATATTTCTTACTACAACCTCTATTTGTATAATTTTAAGATTTTTTACAAGATGGTGCGTATCGTCTAAAACCTCTACAAGATGGGTTTTTATGCCGTTTTCTTCAAGAAGCTTGAAAAGTTTTGCGCTTATTTTTGCATTAAGCGCCCCTTTGCCCTCCTCTTTTCCCTTCTTTAAGGCGTTGAAAGCCGTTAAATCATCTTTAAACTCAGCTATAAGCAAACTATCATTATCAGTTTTGTAAAGCTTTTTAGCTTTTCCTTCATATAAAAGTTCTCTTTTTTGCATCCTCTTTTCCTATTTTTTCTTTTTAGTATCTTTTTTATTTTCTAAAGTGGTATCTTTAGATTTTGAAATCTCAAGCACCTTTATGGTATCTATCGCTGTTTTTAATTGAATATCATTTAAAATATCCTCTTTGGTTATAATATTTTTCTTTTTATTTTTTTCTTTCTTTTTCTTTGCTTTCTTTTTGCCCTCTATCTTCTCAAGCTCGCTTTTTAGATGTTTTTTAAGCTCGCTCTCTTTTATGGCAAGTTTATCCTCTTGATGCGGAACTTTTCCGGGATATACGGTTATATCTGGAGTTACTCCCACAGCCTGAATGGTTCTTCCGCTTGGCAGATAGTATCTTGCTATCGTAAGCCTTAAAGCCTCGTTTTTGTCAATAGGCATAATTACCTGAACGCTTCCTTTTCCAAATGTTTTCTGCCCTACTATAACCGCTCTTTTGTGATCTTGAAGAGAACCGCTTACAATTTCGCTGGCACTCGCACTTCCCTCATTTACCAAAACCACCAATGGGCCTTTGTAAACGGTAGATATTTTTGAAGCTTTATAAACTTCATCCTCTCCTTCGGCTCTTCCTTTTTGAGAAACAATAACTCCCTTATCTACAAAAAGATCCACAAGACCTACTGCCTGACTTAGAAGACCTCCGGGATTGTTTCTAAGATCTAAAATAATACCTTCAATATTTTTATGACTTTTTATAGCTTTTCTAACGTTTCTCTCCACTTTCCTATCAAAATTGGTAACTCTTAGATATAAAATTTTGCTTCCCTCTACCATTTTGGAATAGACAGATTTTACTTTAATTATATCTCTTACTATTTTTACTACCAAAGGCTTGCTCTCGCCCTTTCTTATAATCGTTAAAACCACGCTTGTTTTAGGTTTCCCTCTCATTAAAGAGACAGCCTCGTCAAGCGTCATATTCAAAGTGGATTTATCATCAATTTTTAAGATAATATCCCCGGCTTTCAAACCGGCTTTATAAGCGGGCGTATCCTCTATCGGCGCTATAACGGTAAGCGCTCCGTCTCTAATTCCCACAGTAATTCCAAGACCGCCAAACTCGCCTTCGGTTTGAATTTGAAGTTCTTTGTAGCTTTTTTTATCCAAAAATGATGAATGAGCGTCAAGATTTGTCAAAAGTCCCGAAATAGCTTTGTTTATTATATCCGTTATATTCAATTCGTCAACATAATATTTCTCTACAAGAGTTATTACTTTGGTAAATTTGGCTAAAGCTTGTAATTTATCTTGAGTTGTTTCCTGTCTGCCTTTTGGTTCTGCTTTTGCAAATAGAGAAGGAGATAACATTAAAGAGGTGGCAAGGAGAGTGGAAGCAAACCCCAATGAAATATATTTTATATTTTTTTGCATTTCTTTTTTACTCCAAACTTAAATTTTCATAATCGCTAAAAATCGGTTTATTATATTTTAATTTGGCTAAAACTCTGATTAGATAATCATAAGTTTTTCAAGTATATCAAAAAAGTTGAGTAGAGAATAGAAGATTTCATAATTTATCTATTTAATTAATAAGTATAAAATTATTAAAACCATGATTCCATGAAGATTCATTAAAAAAATACGAGATTATTTTCCGCCGATACCGACTTAACAAATTTAAATCGGTAACGAAACGGAAATAAAAAAATTAAACTGTCTGTTTATCTCTAATATTTAAAGAAGTAATAACTTTAGTATATGAGTCATAATCTTTAGCTCTTAAATATCTTAAAAGCCTTTTTCTTTTACCTACCATTTTAAGCAAACCGAGTCTTGAAGAGTGATCTTTTTTATTTATTTTAAGATGTTCAGTTAGATTCGCAATTCTTTTAGTAAGCAAAGCTATCTGCACTTCTGCAGAACCTGTATCTTTTTCGTTTCGTGCAAACTGCTCTATAATTTGAGCTTTCTGTGCCGAATCCAAAGCCATAATGACCTCCTGATTGGTATTTTATTTTAAAGAGTGAGATTATATCCAAATAACATAATTTAAGCAAATTTTTTATGACAAATTTCACATAAATTGAAAAATTTTAAGCAATTAAACGTGAGCTATCATAGAAGGACCAAATCTGTCTCTGGCTCTTTGAATAAAACTCTCTTTACTCTCACCGTCAATATATTCAGCTACTCCAAAATTTATATCAAATCTTCTCTCTTCATCAAAATTTTCTATTATGGAAGCTATCCTTTTGGCTATATCTTCAGCGTTTTTCAAAGAGCATTCGGGAAGAAGCAAAAGAAATTGATCTTTGCTTGAAGAGGCTAAAATATCATAATCTCTAACTTCCATTTTAATTGTATGGAAAATCATATCCAAATCTTCGTCAGATATATCGACTGAACCTTTCTCTTTGTCTTTAATTTTAAAAAGTATTAAAGATAGACTTTTTTTGTTTTTTCTATCATTAAAAATATCAGAGTTTATAAGTTCAGTAAGCTTATCATCTGTATAGATTTTCATAAACTCTTCGAAACTTATAGTATTTTTAAAATTTGAAGAGTTTAGAAAATCTTTTATAAAGAAAAGTTTTTTGCCAAGCATTATGGCCCCTTTGCGGCTTTATAAATAAAAATATTTACGAAATTATACAAAAAATTTTTAAATTCAACTTTATATTTTCATAATAGTTTAAAATAAAGAACTTACTACAACAGAAAAAAAACTTGTCGATTTTATTTTTGAGCAAAAAGATGATAAAATTACTCTTAATTAAACGATTAGAGGAAATTATATGTTACTTACAAGAGCAAGCGAATATGCGCTTTTATCTCTTATTTTGATAGCAAAGTCTGACAGACCCGAGGGTGTGGAAGTTTTATCTCATAAATTAAATATCTCAAAAAGTTTTCTTGCCAAAATTTTACAAAGTTTGGCAAAAGAGGGAATACTAAAATCCTATAAAGGCGCTAAGGGGGGATTTGTTTTGGATAAAAACCCAGAAGAGATTCCTATACAAAAAATCTTGGAAGCCGTTGAAAAAAAGCATCCTTTGGTATTTGACTGCTCCTCCTCTATGGAGGCTTGCCCTAATAACAGAGCCGAATTTTGTATGATTTGGCCATTTTTAAATAAACTTCAAACTAAAATAGATGAATTTTTGGATAATATTACATTAAAAGATATAATGTAATATTTTAAATGCAAGGAAAAGATTGCCCCAAAAGAGTGCTAAATCTAAAGTATTAAATTCATTTTTTCCATATCTTGAAGCTTTAGGGAAATTCAAAGATTTAACGATAGTTATCTTTTTGGTATCTATCGTAGCAATCATTATTGTTCCGCTGCCAAGCAGCGTTTTAGATCTATTTTTAACCGTATCTTTGGCACTATCAGTGCTTTTTTTGCTAATTTCAATCTATATTCCAAAACCTACAGACTTTACAACATTTCCGACTCTCATTTTAATAGTAACTCTTTACAGATTATCTCTAAATATCGCTACAACAAGAATGATTCTAAGCAAAGGGCATGAAGGGCCGCAGGCTGTCAGCGATATAATCACAAGTTTCGGAGAGTTTGTAGTCGGAGGAAACTATGTAATAGGAACAATAGTTTTTATTATTTTGGTATTGATAAATTTTATGGTAATTACCAAAGGATCTACAAGAGTAGCCGAAGTTGCCGCAAGATTCACGCTTGATGCGATGCCCGGAAAACAGATGGCTATAGATGCGGATTTAAATGCCGGACTGATAGATGAGGAGACGGCAAGAAAAAGAAGAGAGGAAATTATTCAAGAAGCAAACTTTTACGGAGCGATGGATGGTTCGAGTAAATTCGTAAAAGGGGATGCGATTGCGGGCATAATCATTACGATTATAAATATCATTGGCGGATTTTTAATAGGAGTCTTTCAATATGATATGAGTATGTCTGATAGCGCTCAAACTTTTACGATTCTAACCATAGGAGACGGTTTGGTATCTCAGCTTCCGGCTCTAATTATCTCCACAGCTACCGGTATAATCATTACAAGAACAAGCAAACAAGAGGAAAATTTTGCAAAAGGAGCCATCTCTCAGCTTGGAGGAGAGTATAAGACTCTACTTATTGTTGGAATAATTTTATTGATGTTTGCTTTGGTTCCAGGCCTTCCAACCATCTCTTTGGGATTTGTAGGAGTAGTTTTTTTAGGGCTTGGATATCTTCTAAAACTTACAAGAGAGGGATATTTTATAGAAGAGGAGAAACCAAAAGAGGAGATAAAAGAAGAAAAAGAGCAAAAAGAGAAGGCTCCTTCAAAAAAGGAAGAGGAAGAGGAGATAGAGGATATTTTGAAAGTTGAGATTTTAGAGCTTGATTTAGGATATCAGCTAATAAAACTTGCCGATAAATCCCAAAACGGGGATCTGCTTGATAGAATAAAGAGCATGAGAAGGAAAATTGCAGAAGATTACGGTTTTATTATGCCTCAAGTTAGAATAAGAGACAATCTTCAGTTAAAACCGAATGAATATCAAATACTTTTAAAAGGAGTAGAAATAGGAAGAGGAGAAATCTATCCTGATAAATTTTTGGCTATAAACAACTCGATAGCTACCGAAGAGATAGAGGGAATAAAAACAAAAGAGCCGGCTTTCGGAATAGATGCCGTATGGATTGATCCAGATCAAAAAGAGGACGCTATCTTGAAAGGATATACGGTGGTTGATCCCTCCACCGTCATCTCAACTCACATGAGCGAGCTTATCAAAAAATATGCAGAAGATCTTTTAACAAGAGAGGATGTCCAAAAACTAATAGAGATGACAAGAAAAAATTATCCAACTGTTGTGGAAGAGTGTTTAAAAACAGCCTCTTTAGGGCTTATTCAAAAAGTTTTAAAAGCTCTTTTGCATGAAAAAATTCCTATAAAAGATATGGTTACCATTTTGGAAACTATCGCCGATGTGGCAGAAGTTACAAAAAACGTAGATATTATAGTAGAACAGGTAAGAGCAAAACTCTCAAGAATAATCACTTCTCTTTATAAGGATGAAAACGGTACAATAAGACTTTTAACTCTCTCCCCTCAAACCGAACAAAAACTTCTTGAGAAACTGCAAGAGAGAGAGGGCAGAAGAGATCTTATTTTAAATATCGGCCAGATAAACACGCTAATTCAGGTCGTAAGCGATGAAGCGGCTAAAGTTTTGCAAAAAGGGATAGTTCCAGTTTTGATAACCGATCCTCTTTTGAGAAAACCTTTAAGCGATATTTTCGAGAAATTTGGACTTGAGATTACGGTTTTATCTCACGCCGAAATAGATCCAAGCGCAAAATTTGAAGTAATAGCAACAATAGAGATAGAAAATCTATAAAGTAAGGAAATAAAATTAATGGAAAAAAAAGTTTATCATCTTTCGCATACCGATTTGGACGGTTATGCTTGCCAATTCTTAACAAATAAGATTTTTGAAAAGATAGAGTTTTACAACTCAAACTATGGAAACGAGATAGATGAAAAACTTCAAGAGATTTTCAAAAAAATAGAAAAAGATAAAGAAGAGAGTTTCTTGGTTTTGATAACGGATCTTAATTTAACAAAAGAGCAAGCCAAACTTTTAACAGAGCTTAAAAACAAAAGCTCAAAAAATGTAGAACTTTTGCTTTTAGACCACCATATAACAGGAGAAGAGTGCGCAAAGGAGTATGAGTGGTATCATTTGGATACCACAAAATCGGCTACCAAAATAACTTATGAATATTTTGTCAAAAAGCATAAAGAGCTTGAAGAATTTGCCGATTTTGTAGAAATAGTTAATGCCATAGATATATGGCTTCAAGAGAGCGATAAATTTGAGATGGGAAAAGTGTGTATGAGATTAATAAAAGATTCAAATGAGATAAACCGAACTCTTTTCCCGACAGAGCACAGCCGATACAAATTTTTTCTTTTGGAAAAAGCTCAAGAGTTTTTTAATAAGCATAAAGGAAACATAAAACTCGAAGAGGCGATTCATACGATAAAGAAGAGATTTTTCCTAAATTATGGCCAAGAAGACGATACTTTAGATAATCTCGTATCCCACTTTATAGTAGAGCTTTTATCTAAAAACAAGGATAAAATGAGCATAACCTATAAAGGGCATAAGGGTATTTTGACATACAATATCGGAAATACTTCCGTTATAGGAAACGAGTTTTTGACAAAAAATGAAGATTTTGATTTCTTTATGGATGTTACAAACAGAAAAACAATATCTCTTAGAGCAAACGGAAAAATAGATGTAAGCTTGATGGCAAAAGAGATAGCCGATGGAGGCGGACATAAAAACGCAAGCGGAGGAAAATTAGCCAATTTTAAAGACAGTTTCATATATGATAATATAAAATATCAAATACAAGAAATTTTAAACTCAAATCAAGATAAAAAAGAAGAAGGATAAGAAATGGTTACAAAAGAAGAAAATCAAGAACTTTTCGATTCACAGCTTGAAGCCCAAGAGCTTGCAATGCAGCTTGCCGATATGCTTGGAGCCGCTTTATATTTTGCTGGAGTTAAAAAAGATAAAATGCAAGAAGCGGTAGACGCATATTTAAATGCAATAGATGAAGTATTCGCCGACGATCCGGAAGGTGAGATGGGATTTGAAGAGATAATAAAGGTTATAAAACATCTTCAAAAAACTAAAAAACATCTCTTTAGATAAATTTATTTTAACTTTGAGCTTTTGTGCCAGCATTTCTTGAATTCCTATAAAAAGTATAGTGTAATATTTTTAAGTTACACTGCCGCTAAAGACGGCAGTCTAACGATAAGCTTGAAGAACAAGTCGGCTTTTGAATTTAAAGCTTTGGATTCTTTGATTGTTTTATTTTAAAAAAGCTTTAATTTACATGGGTTGGCTTATTCTTTTTCCAAAAATTTATTATCTAACTACCATATATTAATACTTTAAATGGCTTCCCAAATTTGTTATCCTTTAAACTAACTCAATTCTAAGCTCTTTACCTAAAGTCTTGGCAAATTTTTGCAAAGTTGATAATCTAATATCTTGTGCATGATTTTCTATTCTTGATATTGCTGATTTTTTAGTATTTAATTTGTTAGCAATATCTTCTTGAGTTAAGCCACACTCCAATCTTGCTTGTTTTAAAAGCTCTCCTATTTTAAAATCTTGATAACCTACATCAAAGTTTTCTTCAAACTTTTTATCTATTTTTTTTCTTTTATCAATATATTTTTGCAAATCACTCATTTTCAAGATACTCCTTTCTTCTTAATTGTGCTAATTTTATTTCAGACTTTGGTACTTTTTGATCTTTCTTCTTAAAACCATTTGTTAAAATAATAAATTTTTCTTTATGCTCAAAACCCAATAATCTAAAATGATTTTTTCCAACTTGAACTCTAATCTCAATTATCCCATCTGTATTTTAAAGCTGTTTATAATATTTTGTTGAAACTTGTTCTAACTCTTAAATAAGCTTTAATACCCAAACAACTTTTTGAGCTTCTTTTGAAGATAAACCATCTAAAAAATCTTCAATAGGCGACTTCCCCGATGGCAATTTATAAAATACTATTTCTTTCATGAAGTTAATATTAACATAAATGTTAACTTTTTGCAATAGTACATAGATTAAATTCTTAAATTTCTAAGAAATTTTATATGCTATAATTTCCGTTAAAATCATTTTCCAAAAGAGAGAAAGAATGATAGCCACAAAAGATTTTGTATTTATCCACGCCCCTAAAACCGGAGGAACCTTTATAACTAAAAATATAGAAAAATTATATGATGATATAAAAGAGATAGCGGACAAACACGCATACGCACAAGATATTCCAAAAGAGTATAAAGAATATCCAAGACTTCTTACTCTAAGAGAGCCGCTTAAATGGTATGAATCCCACTATCTTTACGGATGGTGGAGAAGAAGGCCGGAAACTTTTCCAGGCTTTAAAAATGCGGATATAGAAAATTTATCCTTTTATGAATTTATAAAATTATGGAATGAAAACTGGGCAGATGAAGTAAAAGATTTTGAAAACGAAAAGTTAAGATTTGGGAAATTATCTTATGTAACGATACTTTATATTTTTGACAATCCAAAACCTATTTTAGAAGACATACTAAAAAACGGAACAGATGATTTCTGGAAAAGATATAACCTTCCTCAAAATTTAACTATTTTAAAAACATCCAATTTAAACGAAGGCTTGTTTGAATTTCTCTCCAAATTTTTCAATCCAAAAGAGATAGAGTTTATAAAAAATCAAAAAAGAGTAAGACCAGAAGACGACCCAAGAGGAGAAGAGGAGATAAAAGTAGAAGCAGATAAAAAAATTTTGGAGTATATAAATTTTAAAGAGCCTATTTTAAATGAGCTTTTAGGGAATTTAAGATGAGCCATTTAAAAAGACTGGAAGAAGAGAGTATCTATATTTTAAGAGAAGTTGTAGCATGTTTTAAAAATCCCGTTATGCTCTATAGTATAGGAAAAGATTCTTCCGTGATGCTGCATCTGCTTATAAAAGCTTTCTATCCGCAAAAACCTCCCGTTCCTCTTTTGCATGTGGATACTCTTTGGAAATTTAGAGAAATGATTGAATTTAGAGACAAAAGAGTAAAAGAGCTTGGAGTGGATTTGATAGTATATTCAAATCCCGAAGGGATTAAAATGAATATAAACCCCTTTGTTCACGGAAGCAAAATTCATACAGATATTATGAAAACCCAGGCTCTAAAAAAAGCGTTGGATAAATATCAATTCGATGCAATAATAGGAGGGGCAAGAAGAGACGAGGAAAAGAGCAGAGCAAAAGAGAGGATTTTTAGTTTTAGAGATAAAAACCACAGATGGAATCCAAAAAATCAGCGCCCTGAACTTTGGAATCTTTTCAATACGCATATAAACAAAAAAGAGAGCGTAAGAGTTTTTCCCCTTTCAAATTGGACAGAACTTGATATTTGGCAATATATAAAAGAAGAAAATATTCCGGTAGTGCCTTTATATTTTGCAAAAAAGAGACTAGTAGCCGAATATGAAGGAGCTGAAATTTTAATAGACGATGACAGAGTTCCAGAAGAGATTAAAAAAAGAGCCAAAGAAAAAATGGTAAGATTTAGAACTCTTGGATGTTATCCCTTAACCGGAGCTATAGAATCTAACGCTAAAAATTTAGATGAAATTATAGAAGAGATGAAATTATCAAAAAATAGTGAAAGAGAGGGGAGACTGATAGACAAAGATCAGGAAGGAAGCATGGAGAGAAAGAAAATAGAAGGATACTTTTAATGAGAGAGGATCTCCTTAGATTCATAACCTGCGGAAGCGTGGATGATGGAAAATCAACACTCATTGGAAGACTTCTATACGACAGCAAAAAAATATATGAAGATCAGATACAGCAGGCTAAAAATGAAACAAAAAAGTATAAAAACTCTGAAGATGAAATAGATTTTTCTCTTTTGGTAGATGGGCTTCAAAGCGAAAGAGAACAGGGAATAACGATAGATGTAGCTTACAGATACTTCTCTACAAAAAAAAGAAAATATATAATTGCCGATACGCCCGGACACGAACAGTATACAAGAAATATGGCTACCGGCGCAAGTACGGCTGATTTGGCTGTCATTTTGATAGACGCCAGAAAAGGGGTTTTAACTCAGACAAAAAGACACTCATTTTTGGTAACTCTTCTTGGAATAAGAAATATAGTGGTAACTATTAACAAAATGGATCTTGTAAACTACTCTAAAGAGAGATTTTTTGAAATAGTGGAAGATTATAAAAAGATGTTTGAAAAATTAAAATTCTCTCTTCCCTACAAAGATTTTCATACACAAATAGATTATATTCCAATAAGTGCTCTAAAGGGAGATAATGTAGTTAAAAAGTCCAAAAATATGAATTGGTATGATGGAGAGGCTCTTTTATCATACCTTGATAATGTAAAGATTTTAAAAAGCAATTTCACAAGTTTTAGATTTCCGGTTCAATATGTAAACAGAGGTTTTGATTTTAGAGGATATGCTGGAAATATAGCCAGCGGAGAGATAGAAAAAGATGATAAAATCATAATATACCCCTCAAAAAAAGAGAGTTTCATAAAAGATATAATCTATCCTATAAATCCGGAAAATAAAACTTTTCAAAAAAGCAAAGCTATAACTTTAACTTTAAAGGATGAAATAGACATAAGCAGAGGCGATTTGATAACAAAAGAGGGAGAGATACAGCCAAAATTCAACGACTCCTTTGAAGCTATGATAGTATGGATGGATGAAGAGGAGCTGCAAAACAGAGAATATATTTTAAAAATATACACAAAAGAGACTAACGCCACAATTAGCAGAATACTTTTCAAAAAAGATGTAAACAGCTGGGAAAAAATAGAGAGCAAAAGATTAAGATTAAACGACATAGCAAGAGTGCAGATAGATTTAAGCGAAAAGATAGCTTTCGATTTTTATGAAAAAAGCAAAAAAACAGGCTCTTTTATACTAATAGATAAAATTACCAATAATACTTCGGCTGCCGGAATGATAGTGGGAGAATCTACAAAACACAAAAAAAAGAGAATTTATTCCCCAAGCGAAATAGCTTTAAATCAATTTATAAGAGAGCAGTTTCCAGAATGGGGATGCAAGTCGATAGAAGAGATAGAAGAGTGAAGAATATAGTATCTCATCCCCATAAAGTAAAAAGAGAAGATAGAGAAAAAATAAAAAAGCAAAAAGGGTGCGTAATATGGCTGACAGGCTTAAGCGGAAGCGGTAAAAGCACTATTGCAAATGAACTTGAGTATTTTTTAAACCAAAAAGAATACCACACCTATTTATTGGACGGAGACAATATAAGAGAAGGGCTAAATAAAGATTTACATTTTAGCAAAAAGGATAGACAAGAGAATATAAGAAGGATAGCGGAAGTAGCTAAGCTCTTTTTGGATGCTGGAATAATAACGATTACAGCTTTCATCTCCCCTTTTGAAAAAGATAGAGAAAAGGTAAAAGAGATTATTAATCCCAAAAATTTTATAGAAGTTTTTATAGACACTCCTTTAGAAATCTGTATTAAAAGAGATCCAAAAGGGCTCTATAAAAAGGCTTTAAATAAAGAGATTGCAGATTTTACAGGAATAGACTCTCCTTATGAAAAACCTAAAAATCCGCAAATTCATATAAAACCCCATAAAGAGAGTTTAAAGGATAGCGTGGATAAAATAGTATCTTTTTTAAGAAAGAGGAAAATTATAGATGCTTGATAAAATAGATATCAAAAAGATAACCTCCATTGCCATAGAAGCTGGAGAGGAGATTTTAAAAATATACAATCAAAATTTTGAAGTAAAAAAGAAAGAGGATAACTCCCCTTTAACGAAAGCCGATTTAATATCAAATAAAATAATCTGCGAAAGCCTAAATCAATTATATCCCAAAATTCCGATAATCTCTGAAGAGAGCGCTAAAATACCATATAAAATAAGAAAAGAGTGGGAATATTTATGGCTTGTAGATCCTCTTGACGGAACTAAAGAGTTTATTAAAAGAAACGGAGAATTTACTGTAAATATAGCCTTGATACATAAACAAGAGCCGGTTTTGGGAGTAATTTATGCTCCCATTTTAAAAGATTTATACTTTGCGAAAAAAGGAAGCGGAGCTTTCAAAAATGAAAAACCTCTTCCTTTTATAAAAAAACATAATACTCTAAGAGTTATAGCAAGCCGCTCTCATCTATCCAAAGAGACAAAAGATTTCATATCTTCTATAAAAACTGAAAAAAAGATAGAGATAATCTCAAAAGGAAGCTCTCTTAAATTTGCTCTTTTGGCCGAAAATTTAGCCGATATCTATCCAAGACTATCCCCTACGATGGAGTGGGATACCGCCGCGGGAGATGCAATACTTAGAGAGTGCAAAAGAAAAATCGTAAGATATGAAGATAGAAAACCTCTAATTTACAATAAAGAAAATCTAAAAAACCCATATTTTATAGCTTTATAAATTTTTGCTATAATCCTTTTCAAAAAAAGGATAAATAATGCTTATACTTTTACCCCTAAATTCAAACGATATCGACACAGCCTCTTTAACGCTTTCTACAGAAGCGAAATTTTGGGGAGTTTTAGAGCTAAAAGAGGGAAAAATCCAAAAGATGGATTTTTATAAAACAAGAGAGGAGATAGAGGATTTTGTAGATGTGGTAATTTTGCCAAGCAAAAACGATTACTGCTGGCCATTTATAGAGGAGAATATTCCAGTTTTAATAGCCCCTACCCAAAGAAATATAGAAGATATAATTGAGGCTTTTCTTTTCAAAGAGCTATATCAATTAGAAGCCTAAGCTCTAATTTCTCCGTTTAAATCATACTTTTTCAAATACCCCCTTGGGGTTAAAAGCTTTCTGTTTTTTGTAAATCTTGTAGTGGAATTTCCCACAATTATCAAAGTGGACATTGAAATATCCTCATTTTCATATCCTCTTTTAACAAGCTCTTTTGCTTTTAATACTTGAATTTGCTCTTTTTCTCCTCTTCCTATGTGGGAAGCTACCAAAACAGCTCTCTTGGGATAGAGCGATAAATATCTTAAAAACATTTTATAAGGCTCTATTCTCTTTTTGGAAAGGGGATTATAAATCGCTATCACCATATCAGCTTCAAGAGAGTTTTTAACTCTCTTCTCTATCACTTCAAATTCTGTTAATTTATCTGAAAGCGATATAATTGCAAAATCTTGAGATAAAGGGGCTCCGCATTTGGAAGCTGCGGCAAAAGCTGCCGTAACTCCCGGAATTGAGATAACCTCCAACTCATCCCATAAATCCATCTCATCTATAAGTTCAACTATTAAAGTCGCCATTCCAAAAACATTTACATCCCCGTTTGAGATAATCGCCGTAGTTTTGCCGCTTCTTGCAAAATCTATTGCATCTTTGCATCTTTGAATCTCTTTAGTCATACCGGAAGTGTAAACTTCCTTATCTTTTAAAAGCTCTTTTAAATCTTTTGCATATCTTCTATAACTGACCACAACCTCGCACTCTCTTAACGCTCTTAAAGCCTCACTTGTTAAATAATCATACCCTCCGGGTCCTGTTGAAATTACATAAAGTCTGTTCATTAAACTGCTCCCGCAATAGTTATCTCTTTGAAAAATGATTCTTTCTTTATGACAAGCTCCCTGTAACGGCTTGCTAAAACAGCCGAAGGTTCGGCGACTCCCTTAATATCAAAATATTTTTTCGCAAAAGAGCGGCTAAAATCACTCTCTAAAGAGTTTATACTCTCTTTATCGAAAAATTTTATCTCCAATTTAAACTCTTCTGCAAACTCCAAAAGCCCCTTTTCACTCTTTTTGGCTTCAAAAGAGGCCAAAGCTTTTATCTGTTCTCTTTTTAAAGAGTATTTTTCCAAAAAAATTAAAAAAGCTCTTTTTATCTTCTCCCTGCAAACTCCCCTATTGCACCCGATTCCAATAAACAGCGGAGGTTTTAGGGTAAGAGGCTTTAAGGGATTAGAAAAGGGGGATATTAAAACGCTGTTTTCATCTAACCTCTCAAAAGGAATCAACTTCAAATTATTTTTTTTCTCAATAGATTTAAAAATATTCTCATAAGTTGCCACCTCAATCTCTTTTCCGTTTAAAAGGGCGTTTGAAACTTTAGAAAGTCTAAATAGATTTTCTATCAAAAATCCCCTCTCTTTGGCAAACATATCAAAAGATAAAACATCCATCTGATCAGTAGCTGTGGTAATAAAAGGGATACACCCTTTGATTTTTTTGCAAATTTCAACAGAAAGCTCGTTAGCTCCGCCAAGATGGCCTCCAAGCAAGGGGACAACTTTCAAAAGATCCAAAGTCATAACCAAAACGGCGGGATCTTCGCTTTTATTTTTTAACAAAGAAGCTACTTTTCTAACAACAGCTCCAATAGCCATAATAAAAATCAAAGCTTCACTTTTTTCCCAAATATCTTTTAAAATATCATCAAGCTTTATAAAATCTCTATCTTTTTTATAGATTTTAACATCATGGTTTTTTAAAAAGGAAGCAAGCCTTAAAGCCGCTTTGAAACTTACATCATTAATTGAAATAATTGCTATTTTCATCTCTTCTCTTTATAAAGCTTTGAAGAGTATCTCTCTTTTTGATTTAAAAAATCTCCAAAAAGTATCAAAGCAATCCCCTTTATATGAGAAACCTTTTCTCCTATATCCTCTATCGTTCCTTTAAATATTTTCTCATCCATCCAGCTTGCTTTATAAACAACCCAACACGGCGTATCCTTTGAATATCCAGCTTTCAAAGCCTCTTTTTTTAATTTATCTATTAAGTTAATGGATAGATAAAAAACCAAAGAGGAGTGTTTTAGAGATAAAATATTATAAAGAGGCTCTGGATTTTTTGTTTTTCCTTCAATCCTTGTTAAAACAAGAGTCTGAGAGACTCCAGGAATTGTATATTCTATCCCCAAACTTGCAGCCGCGGCAAAAGCTGCCGTAACTCCGGGAATAATTTTAAAAGGAATTTTCTCTTTTTCTAAAAATTCTATCTGTCTGGCAATCGTAGAGTAGATGGAAGGATCGCCGGTATGCACTCTCGCTACCGTTTTATTCCTATATTTTTTTAAAAAAGAGAATATCTCCTCATAACTCATATTTTGTGAATCTTTTATAATAGCCTCTTTTTTGCAAAAATTTAAAATCTCTTTGGAAACAAGAGAACCGGTGTATAAAATGGCATCCGCTTTTTTTAAAATCTTGTATCCCTTTAGGGTAATCAGCTCGCTATCTCCGCTTCCGGCTCCTATAAAATATATCATTTCTCAATCTTTATCCAAAAAATCTCTCTCTCAGGCTCGCTTATTTTAAGAGAATTTTTGTAAGTTGTCAAAGAGAGGGATATAACTTCATAATCTATCCCAGCCTCTTGCAAAATCAAAATTGCTAAAGAGAGATGTTTTAAAGATACCAAATTTATTAAAATAATTCCTTTATCATTTAAAATATCAAACAAAAAAGGAATTTTTCTAATAACTCCCTCTCCCCCTCCTCCGATTAAAACTCTATCTGGAGAAGCTTTCTTTTCAAAAAAATCTTCAGCCCTTCCCTCAATAACTTCAGCTGCTAAAACATTATGTTTTTCTAAATTTCTCTTTATCATTTCAACTCTTTTTGGATTTTTCTCAAAAAGAATAGATCTTGTTTTAAATCTGACAAAAGCCTCTATCGAACAGCTTCCGCTGCCCGCTCCAACATCCCAAAGCAAAAGATTGGAAGATAGCTTTAAATGAGCCAAAGAGAGCTCTCTTTTATATTTTTTGGTAATCATCCCCCTCTCTTTTTCAAAATCCTTATCATCTAAAGAGCTATCTTTTCTTTCAAAATTTCTTTTAATTAATAAAACATGAGGCTCTTTTGTATTAAAATCATCCCTAAAGAGATCTATTTTCTTAATCTCTTCATCCAAACACCCCATCTTGTATCCCAAATATGTCTCTATCTTATCCCTAACCCAATAGAGATCTTTTCTTAATTTAAAAACACTCTCTTTATCGCATAAAATAAAAGTATATTCCCCTCTTAAAAGCTCGTTTAAATCGCTCTTCTCTCTTCCGTGCAAAGATAAAACGGATACTTTCTGGAAAGGAATTTTAAGTTTTAAGAGAAGATATTCAAGAGAGGAGGTATTATTAACTATTTTGCAGTTTTGAATTTTTTGGCAGATAAAAGAGGCAGCTGAATAAAAAAGTGGAGAACCGCTGACTATATAGGCTATATTTTTATCTCTATTTTTTAAGATAAACTCTTTAGCCTCTTTTAGAGAGAGTTTTAAAAGATTTTTTCTCTTTTCTTTAAAACTTTTATCGCATACAATTGTATCGAAACTGTTTAAATCCGTATCTATTTTTGAAAAATCCTTCTCCCCTATTCCGCTTCCTATAATAGTAACCAAATATAGCCTTTTTTAGGCGCTATTATAGCAAACGAAAATAAGAGAGAAAATATCTCTCTTATTTTACTTCTATTTTTTTAGCTTGTTTCTTCTCTTCAACTTTTTTAGGAAGAGTTATCTCCAATACGCCATCTTCGCTTTTTGCTTCTATTTTATCCACATCAACATCATCAGGAAGAGTAAAGCTTCTTTCAAATTTTCCGTAAACGCTCTCTACTTTGTAGTAGTCCTCTTTTTTTACCTCTTTTTTAAGCTTTCTCTCCCCAGAAATTGTTAAAACATTATCTTTTATATCAAGATTAATATCCTCTTTTTTCACTCCAGGCAAATCTGCTTCTATGTAGTAAGCTTTATCATCCTCTCTTGTATTTACGGTAGGCGTAAAACTGGCAATATTTCCCTCGCTTTTTGTAACTTGATTTGCAATATTTGTAAATTGCTCCAAAGCTTTTGACATCTCTCTAAACTCTTTGAATGGATCGAATCTGAAAGGATCAAATCTTGTAATGTTCATCTCAAACCTCCTTTTGTTATTTATTTAATTTCTTTTAGTCTCATAAACTAAACACTGAAATTATAACCGATTTTTTATCAATTGTCAAGAACATTTGCTAAATTTTATAATTTTAGCTCAAATTTTTTTAGTGAAAAATACTAAAGTTAAATTAATTTAATATTACTTGTATAACAATTTTTTAATATTAAAAACCATATAATAAAAGACGATTTAACTTAAACGATAATTTTTACCTTTAAAGGTGTATAAATGAAATTTGAAATCAAACACATTATAAATCGGGAAATTGTCCACTATCATAAAGACACTCTTCTAATTACAAGCAAATACAACAAAATTTATATAAAAAACGGTTTTAAAGAAGAGAGAATAAAACTTCCCAAAGACGGTTGGAAAACACTTCTCTCTTTTAGCCGCCTATTTAGAAGAGTTTTAAGACTTGATAAATGTAATGTCATCCCAACTTCAAAAGGTTATATAATTATAAGAATGTCTAAAGTATATTTCTATGATAAAGAGGAAGAGAGATTAACCCACACTTTGACTTTGCAAAATTGCAGAAATATTCTTCATCAATCTGTTACGGTCTTGGACAAAGGCAATACAATTATTTTTGGGGAATACGGAATGAATCCCAAAAGAAAAGAGGTTCCCATATACAAAAGCAAAGACGCAGGCAAAAGCTGGGAGAAAGCCTATGTTTTTGAACCTGGCAGAATTAAACATATTCATGGATGCTATTACGACTCTTTTGAAGATAAAATATGGATATTTACCGGAGACTATAAAGATGAGTGTTTTGTTATAAAAACAGATAAAAATTTTGAAAATATGGAATGGATAGGAGACGGAACTCAAATTTACAGGGGATGCAGCGCATTTTTTACAAAAGAGAGCGTATATTGGGCTATGGATAGCGAATTTGAAGATAATTATTTACTAAAATTGGATAGAAAAAGCAAAAATTTAACAAAAGTAAGATCCTTTCCAGGACCTATAATCTATACTAAAACCTTAAAAGATGGAATATATTTAATATCTACTGTAAGAGACAAAGAACCCGGCACAAAAGATAATTTCGTCCATCTCTTTGCAAGCACGGATTTGGAAAATTGGCAAGAGGTAGCAAAATTCAAACATGACGGACTTCCGGTTAGAATATTTAAATCCGGAATCGTCTCTTTTGCCGACGGAGAGGAGAGAAGCTGCGATTTTTATATTTTCGGAGAAGCTGTTAGGGGCCTGGATGGCAAAATCGCAAGATGCCTAATCGAAAAGTATTCTCCCTAATCTAAGCATATTAGACCCGCACTCTATAGCCAATTCAAAATCATCGCTCATTCCCATGGAGCAATATTTTGCTCCCTCTTTCTCTAAAGATTCAAAAATTTTAAAAGTAGTCTCAAAACTTTTTTTGATAAGATCTCTATTGTCGGTATGAGCGCCTATTGTCATAACCCCTTTTAAATCTATATTTTTACAATTTTCTTTTATTTTCAAATACTCCTCAATAGCAACTTCCGGCATAACTCCAGCTTTACTCTCCTCTTTTGCGCTGTTTATCTGCAAAAGGGCTTTAATTTTTCTCCCCTTTACTTTAGCTCTTTTATCTATCTCTACAGCCAAATCAAAACTATCGCAAGATTGAATCAAAAAGGGATTTATATCTAAAAGATGATTTATCTTATTTTTTTGAAGCCTTCCTATAAAATGCCACTCAATTGGAATATCTTTTAACTCTTCGGCTTTCTTTTTTAAATCCTGTACTCTATTTTCTCCAAAAGCTCTTTGGCCTATTTTGTAAAACTCTCTTATAGTATCGCTCTCTACGCTTTTGCTAACCGCTACAATTTTAATTATTTGATATTGATTTGTTCTTAGTCTAACTTTCTCTATTCTCTCCCAAATTTCATCAAAATTTTTCTCTAATTTGCTTATCATCTCAACTCCTTTGAAACTTTGGAAATTATACCAAAAAAGAGCTTCTTTATAAATTTTAAGAGTCATATTGTGATATAATTAAAAACAAAAAAAGGAAAATTTTTATGGAAAAGACAAAAAACTTTTACTTTGATATCTCTTCTTATTACTCAATAGAACATCATATAAAAGTTTTTTCAAACGTTTTAAAAAAAGAGGGAATAAAGGGCTTATTTAAAAGAGCAAAAAAACATCTATATTTTAAATATAAAGGCGTAGATTTCAGCCCGGAAAATATATTTGATTTGGAAGTAAAAGGAGAAAACAAAGAAAACGCAAGCACTTATCATGCCGTATTAGAAAAACCTTTTTTGGAAATTTTGCAAAGAATAAAAGATTATGAAAATAATATTACCAAAGGAGTATTTTTAGATTATGGAAGCGGAAAGGGTTTTTCTCTTTATATGGCCTATAAATTCGGTTTCAAAGAGGTAATAGGAGTGGAATTTGCCCCAAAACTCTATAAAATCAGTATAGATAATTTAAAAAAACTAAATGTAAAAAACTTTAAAATCTATTTGGAGGACGCCTCTTATTTTAAGCCTCCTAAAAATACATCTTTGATATTTTTCTATAATCCGTTTAATGAAGAGATTATGCAAAAGGTGTATGAGAATATAATAAATCAAACTTTTGAAAATAGAGTTTATATAGCCTATCACTATCCAATTTGCAAAGATGTTTTTGAAAATAGTAAAAAGATAGAGTTTTTAGAGGAGGTAACCTGCACTTTCTCAAACGAGATTACAAGAATTTATAGATTAAAAAATTAAGATCCTCTCTGAGCAAACTTTCTCAATATTTTAAAAAAGAGTCTAAAAATAAGAATAACCAAATACACTATAAAAGTAAAAACAAACGGGTGAAAAACTCCCAAAGGAGCTGTTACTATATTTTTAAAATGCTCTATCGGATGTGATAGAAGCTCTTTATGATGCATTCCAAATCCCAAAATTATTAATAAAATAAAATATATAAAAATCTCTCTTTTTAAAATTCTCCTATCCATTTACACCTCCCTAAAAAGCAAAAAGCGGCAAAAGCCGCCTTTTTTACATCAATCCTCTAAGCATCAAATACCAATACATAGGTTTTAGCATATAAAGATCAAATGCCCACCAAATCCATCTTGGTTTTGTAGGATCAAGAGGGAAAGAAGGAGCAGGACCGTCATAATTAAATTCCGCAAGCATAATTTTTCCATATTGAGTCTTAAGAGGACATACCGTATATCCGTCAAATTTAGCGGTAGGCTCTTTTCCTTCCATTACGGCTATAAGATTTTCTTGGATAATTGGGCCGTGATGTCTTGCGCTTCCTCCGGTTTTACCTTTTGGGATTCCCAAAATATCGCCTATACCAAATACATTTTTATATTTCATATGTTGAAGAGTATATCTATCGCAGGCAAGCCATCCTTTAGCGCTTCCTTTTTGCCATCCAAGAGGAGAGTTTGCTACAGCATCAACAGCTTTCATAGGAGGAACCACATGTATAAAATCATAAGGCATCTCTACCATCTCTTTTTTGGTAATCATATCATACTCGCCAAGATCCTCGTCATATTCTCCTTTTACCTGATATGTATGCTCGAAAGTGGCTATTTTTTTATCGGGATCTATTTTTCTTAAAACATGATTCCACTTATCCGTTATATTTCCATACATTGGAGTTACTTCTTCAACCAAAGTTTTATTATATCCAGGAACTCCAAAAAGCTTAGTTCCCTTTTTACAAAAATAGGCTTTCACATTTTTATGAATATCATCTCCTCCTACAGGGCCGTTTCCTCTTAAAAAATCTTGGCTTAGATATAAAATCTTCTGAGGAGCGCCGCCGCATTTAATAGGAGTATCAGGCTGAGTATAAATAGCGTTTATGGGATTATTTGGAGTTGCTTTTTTAGCAGCCTCTCTTAAATCATTAAACCATTTCCAAGTAGCGCTTCCGCCTTTTACTGTTCCTTTAACAGTATCGTTTAAATATACGCTTGAAATCCCTTTTTGCCCTACAAGATCAGGCCTCATACCCTCTATTCTTTCATAATCATATTGAAGCCCGGTAGCTACCACCAAGAAATCGTATTTAATTTTTTTATTGGAGCTTGTAATTACTGTATTATTATCAGGATCAAATTCTACTGCAAGCTCTTTTACCCACTCTACTCCGCTTGGAACAAAATCGCTATTTGGTTTTTTTATATCATCTGCCGTATAAAGTCCCGCAGCCATAAAAACTTGACCTGGCTGATAAACATGAATATCGTTTGGAGCTACTAAAATAATTTTAGCATTACTTGCAGCTCTTCTAAGTCTTGCCGCAGCCATTATACCTCCAGCACCGCCTCCAACAATTACAATAGTAGCCTTTTTGGAACTCTCAGCTCTTGCTTCAGTGCCTTTGATAGCTCCCGCACCCATCAAAGCGGCACCGCTAAGCCCCATTAATTTTAAAGCTTCTCTACGAGAGAGACCGCTTTTTGAAGTAATCTCCTCCAATTTCTCTTCAAACTTTTTTAAATCTTTATCCATAACAACTCCTAATAATTTGATAGATTTCGGTTATAAAATTCCCTTTTATTTCGCCATTGTAACAAAATTTCACAAATTTTTTTTTTAAAAAAGAGACATAAGAGAATTTTTCTATATTAGTGTTACTGATATTTATTGTTATAATTTGCTAATATTATAAAAAGAAGAGAAAAAATAGAAAAAATTATCTTTTTAATTTGAAGATATTAGCAATCTCTCCAGTTTCAAATATTAAACTTTTTACAAATTCAAAATTCTCTTTATCTTCTGCAAAAATAAAATTACAAGAAGGATTTAAATATATTATATAAAGTTCTCTTTTAAAATTATTTTTTTGAGAAGAGATTTTTTTTGCTACTTTTTTCATTACTACTTCATCAAAAGGATTAAATAAAAAAATAAGAGTTGTCTCTTTTAAAGGAGTATAGTCAGCAGCATCCATATTTAGAACTTCATAATTTTTTATACCCATTTTTTCCATATTTTTTATACAAACTTCGCAAAGCTCCTTTGCAAACTCAACACCTATTACTTTTTTAAATCCATGTCTTTGGGCTATAATCATAGGAAGACCCTTGCCGCTTCCATAATCTAAGAAAAACCCCAAAGTTACATCTTTATCTAACTTTTCAACCTCTTTTAAAACTTCATCTATAACTTCATAAGAGTTTTGAAGATACGCAGTGCCCCTATCTTTATGCTCTCCAACTTTTGTTAGTTTATCAAGATTTTCTGAAGATAAATCAACTCCTCTTATATAAAAAGAGAGGTAGAGAGCTATTTTTTTCAAAGTCGCTCCAACCCCTCTTCTTTTTATAGAAGAAGCTAATACTTTTATTTTATATTTAAGAGTATTAGCATGAGAAACGTCAGCATTCTTTGATACTTTTTTATAAAGTGTTAATATCTCTTTACTCTCTTTCACTATTTCTCCCTTATTCGGAAACCAGCCTTATATTATCAAGCAGATAATCCCCGCCTCTTGTATTAAAAACAAATCCATCCACCGATAAAATAATATTATCCGGCTCGAATCTATTTACATATTCTTGGAGATCCAACCTTACATGTTTCCATCTGTGTCCCCATCTGTAACTCTCCTCAATTCCAAAAGAGAGCTGAATATAATCGCCCATATCTCTAATACTATCTTGCTGATGAGTATGCGGGATATAGGTATCAAATGATATGACTCTTCTTCCTTGACTTGTTATTAAAGGAAGCTCGAAATAAAAACATGGCTCCCACGAGTGGCGCGTTTTGATATCAAACTCTAAAATATGCTGATAATGGTTATTCCAAGGATCATGATTTTCATTTAAATATAATTTATAATATATCTCTCCCCATCCTCCGCCTTGCCAATAGGGACCCCAAAGCATAATAGATCTCTCGCTTCCATCAGCTCCATCACTAACATTACTTATATTGCCTCTATTTGAAAGTTTTGCCCATCTATCTGTGCTTCCATCTTCTCCATCCTCATAAACGGTAGGATCATTATTTAAAGGAGCAACTCTAAAGGAGTCTTGAGCCTCCATATTAAATGAATCGTTAAAAAAGACTCTAACATCATAATTGCCAGGAGGAACGGGATCTAAACTAAGCTGTCCTTCTCTAATTCCGCCCGTATATCTCCAAGCAACTACATTTTCCCAATCGTTGCTGCTTCCAGATGGATAAATTCCTATCCAGTCATTTTGATTTCCAGCAAGCCCCGATACGTTTACCACTATTCTTTCATTTTCTTGATAAACATCTTTAACCGCATCTATTGTAACCGGTAAATTTCCCTCTACTCTAAAAGCATAACTTGCTTCAGTATGAAAAGAGTTATTAAAAAAGGCTCTAGCCTCGTAATTTCCCGCAGGCACTCCCTCTAAAGTTATATCTCCGTTTACAATTCCATGAGTCCATGCCCAGCTTACCACATTTTCCCAATCATTACTGCTTCCAGCCGGATAAATTCCAACCCAATCATCGTCATTTCCAGCCATATCCGTTACGGTAACAACTATATCCTCTCCCGCATCATATATATCTTTTTGAGTTTGGATAGTGGCGGCACTTGCATATAAAACAAAAAGCGTGCCAACTATTAGAATCTTTACCCATTTCATTTTTAAGCCTCCCGTTATTTCTATAGACAAAGTATATATCATTCACCCTTAAAGAAAAGTAAATTTTATTTAAAATAAATAAATAATTTTTACCTTATTGCTATCGAGTAATCTAATTTTTTTTTATTGATGATAAACTTAACTTAAAAAAAACCGATACTCTAACTAATTCTTAATAAAGCTTATGCAATAATTTAAAAAAAGGAGTCAATTATGATACACCCTTCCAACAAAACAGCTATAAATCTGGCAATAAATTTTTTCAAAGGAAATTATGCTCTCTCTTTTGCAGCAATTGCTATACTTTTTGTAATATCCCTTTTAAATTTCATTCCTATAATAGGAATTTTCTTTTTAATCTCCTATGCAATTTTCAGTCTCTCTATACAAATTTACTTTGCAAAAGCAATAGAGGAGATAGAAAATGAAGAGGATATGGAAGATATAGCCGCTTCCACTAAAATTGGAGAGTTTTTAAACAAATATTTCTCTACAGCCGCAGGAGGTTTTAGCGGCCTTTTGATAATAGGGATTTTACTTTCTATTCTTATAGGAATATTATTAGCAGCTTTTGGCTCAACATCTATCTCTATAGAGCAGATGCAGGGAATGAATGAAGAGCAGATTGCGATGACTTTAGCTAGCACATATTCTATTCCTGTTTTAATAATATCTCTTTTAATTGGTTTTTTGTTTTACATATTTCCAGGTGTTATGGGATATATTATGAGCTCAAACGATTTTAATGAAGCTTTCAAAAATTCATTTTTGCTACTAAATCCAAAATTTTGGAGCAGAACTTTTAATAAAAAATATTTTCTATTGATACTATTTTGGTCCATCATAATAACAATAGCTACCATATTGCTCTTTTTCTTATCTGCTACCGTTATTTTAATACCTATCGTAATTATTTTAGGATATCTGTTAAGTTTATACAATGCCGCTATCTATATCTTTAGCAAAGAGCTTTTAAAATAGAGCTCTTTGACTTTTAATAAAAATTTTTAACAAATCTTTTAAACAAATAGCACTACAATAAACAAAATCTCTTTGAGGAAAAAAAATGGAATATAAAATCGTTATGCCCGTTTTATCCGATACGATGGATAAGGGAAAACTTATAAAATGGCATGTAAAAGAAAATGACAGAGTCAAAAAAGGGGATGTGATAGCAGAAGTTGAAAGTGATAAAGCTATTATGGAGGTTCAAACATTCAAAGATGGAGTTGTAAAAAAGCTTTTGGCAAAAGAGGGAGATGAGATAGAGGTAAAAAAACCGATAGCTATAATAGAGACAGATACAAAAGAAGCTGAAAATAAAAAAGAGCAAGAAGAGAAGCCAAAAGAGAGAGTCCAAAAAAATAATTTGAAAGAAACAAAAGAAGAAATTTCTATATTTGAAGATATTCTGCCTGCAAATAAACCCAAAATAGCAAAAACAAAAGCAGCAGCCTCTCCCGCTGCAAAAAAAGAGGCTTTGAAGATAAATTTAGACATAGAATCCCTTCAAAAAGAGGGAAAAATTCCAACTCCAGCTCATCTAAAAGATATAAAAGAAACAGAATTAAAAAAATATTTCACTCCCAAAGCTTTGAAACTGATAAAAGAGTATCAAATAGATATAAACTCTTTTAAACTTAACAAAAAATATAAAGAGGAGGATATAAAAAATTTTATAAAAGAGAATAATATTCCAAAAATATCCCCTCTCTCTTCAAATCAAAAAGCAGTTATCCAAAATTTAAAAAACAGCCTTCAAAAACCAATATTTCATATCTATGAAACAATAGAGATAGGGTTTGATATAAAATTTAAATTCACAGCCTACTTTTTAAAAATTTTGGCAAAAGTTATGCAAAATCATCCAAAAACAAGAGCTGTTTTAAAGCAAAACAGCCTTCAAATCTATCCCTCTTCAAATATAAGCGTAGCATTGGCAAAAGATAACGAACTTTATATGGCGGTTATAAAAAAAGCGGAAGATAAAAGCTTAAACCAAATAGAAGAGTGGCTAAAAGAGATAAAAACCAAAAAACTCTCAAAAGAGGATATGGAAGGTTCAACTTTTGGAGTAAGCAATCTTGGAATGTTTAAAATAGAGGCATTTGATGCGATAATAAATAAAGATGATTCGGCAATAGCTGCTATCGGAGAGATTAAAGAGAATAGATTTAAAACTATCTTTACGTTTGATCATAGAATTTTAAACGGAAAAGACGCGGCTCTTTTTGTAAAAGAGCTAAAAGAGGCTTTCTTGGAGGGAAGATATGTATGATATAATTTTTATAGGAGGCGGATTAAATTACGCCGGAGCAATAGTTGCCTCAAAGAGAGGATTAAAGGTAGCTTTAATAGAGAAAAATTTAAAAGAGCTTGGAGGAACATGCCTTCATAAAGGGTGTATCCCTTCAAAACATCTTCTTCATCTATCCTTGGTTAATCTTAACATACAAGATAAAGCATTTAGAATAAAAAAAGATAGAATAAAACTAAAAGAGGTTCAAAAAGAGATAGAAGATATCTTAACGAAAGCTACAAAATCTATTACTATCCAATGCCAAAATGCGGGAGTTGAGCTTTTTGAAGCAAAGGGATATCTAATAGACGCAAATAAAGTTAAGATAGAAAATAAAATAATCGAAGGCAAATATATAGTAATAGGAACAGGCTCTTTAGCCTATATCCCAGAAGGAATAGAGTATAACAAAGAGAGCATAATAACAAGCGATGAAATTTTTCGCTTAAAAGATTTTCCAAAAAGCGTGGCAATTTATGGAAGCGGGGCTATAGGATTGGAATTTGCGGGATTTTTTGCGACAAACGGAGTCGATACGACTCTAATTTACAGGCATGAACAAATCTCAAAAAAGATTCATCCAAAACTTACAAAAGCATTAGAAGAGAAACTATCCCAAATAGGCGTGAAACTGATGCCAAAAACCACTATTTTGGAAGCTGTGGATTTTGAGAAAAAAGCAAAAATCACTACAAATGAGGGAATATTTGAATTTGACAAACTCCTTGTAGCTACAGGGAGAGTTCCAAATACCGATGTTATACAAACCGATAAAATAGAGATACAAAGAGGCATAAAAACGGATGATTTTTTCCAAACTTCCCTAAAGAATCATTTTGCGATAGGAGACTGCAACGGAAAACTTCAGTTAGCCCACGCGGCAAGAAGCGAAGTTTTAAATGTAGTCAATAATATTTTTGGGAAAAAGAGAAGATTAAATCTAAACAATATTCCCAAATTCATCTACTCTCTTCCATTGCAATACGCCTCTATAGGTTTGACTAAAACATATCTTGAAAAGGAGAATATCAAATATAAAGAGTCCTATTTTCCGCTAAGTGCCCTTGCTTTGTCATACTCTTACAATGCAAAAGAGGGAGGAGTGATACTTTATACCGATGAGGATGATTTTATAATTGGAGCTGAGATTTTATCTCCTCATGCAGAAGAGCTTATAGGAATTATTTCAGTAACTCTCTCTGCGGAGCTTGATAAAGAGAGTTTCTTAGAGAGCGTTTTTGCGCACCCGACATTTAGCGAAGCATTAGAGAGAGCGGCAAGAAGAATTTGAGATTTTTATATTTTAATGAACTTGATTATATAAAATGCTCTGTTTTTATGGACAAACTTATAGATAAAAAGAGAGAGACTGTTATATTTTGTTCTCATAAAAGCGTTTTTACGATAGGAGAAGGAGAGAAAAAAAGCTTTTTTTTAAACGAGATAAGAAGCGACAGGGGAGGTTCGATTACTTATCATGACGAAGGGAGTTTGATGATATATTTTATTTTGAAAGTATCATCCCCTCCCCTCTTTTACAGAAAAATTTTAAAGATTTTTAAGAAATTCTTTCTAACGGTGGATAAAAAAATCTATTACGATAAAAAAAGACCCGGATTTTATATAGAAAACCAAAAAATAGCCTCTATTGGTTTTAGATACAAAAAGGGCTTTAGCAAACACGGAGTCTGTATCAATCTAAACCCTAATCTTTCAAAATTTAATTTGATAAACCCTTGCAATCTAAAAGGAGTTAAAGCCACCTCTCTTAAAAAGGAGGGGTATGAGTATGAAAGAGAAAAAATCATATCTTTTTTAAAAAAGCTTATAGAAGATGAATTTTCAAAAACCAAAAGTTAAAGCTCCATCATTTGAGCTGATAGGCAAAACAAAACAGATTTTGGATAAAAATTTTGTAAATACTATATGTCTAAACAGCGCATGCCCAAATATTGGGGAGTGTTTTGAAAGAAAAACGGCAACCTTTCTGATTTTGGGAAATATTTGCACAAGAAGGTGCAAATTTTGCGCGGTAAAAAAAGCAAAACCAGATCCAATCGATAAAAACGAGCCTCTAAACGTGGCAAAAGCTATAAAAGATTTAAATTTAAAATATGCCGTTATAACTTCTGTGGATAGAGACGATTTAAAGGATTTTGGAGCCTTTCAGTTTGTAAAAACTGTTAAAAGAATAAAAGAGATATCGAGTGATACGAAAATAGAGCTTCTAACTCCTGATTTTCAAAACAAAAGAGAGCTTTTAGAATTAATCATTTCTTCAAAACCGTATAAACTCTCTCACAATATAGAAACGGTAGAGAGGCTCTCAAAAAAGATAATGCCAGGATGCAGTTATAAAAGA
>JALVCR010000116.1 GCA_027009865.1 Campylobacterales bacterium | reverse complement strand
ATGGCATCCTATTTTACACAGATACAGAGCTCACTTGGGTATAGATTATGCTGCTGCCTGGGGCACTCCGGTTAAAGCCGCGTATGATGGAAAGGTGATTTTTAGAGGCAGAAAAGGGGGATATGGGAATGTAATAGAGATAGTTCATAAAGGAGGATATAAAACGCTTTATGCCCATTTATCAAAATTTAAAAGATCTCTTAGGGTAAATAAAAGAGTTAAAAAAGGGGAAATTATAGGATATGTAGGCTCCACTGGAATTAGCACAGGTCCTCATTTGCATTTTGGGCTCTATTTTCACAACAGAGCTATAAATCCTGCAAGAAAAATAGTATTATCCGATAGACTTGCCGGCAAAAAAAGAAGAAAATTTTTACAGCTTGTAAGATTATATAAAAAAGAGATAAAAAGTGTTCTAAATAGAACAGTTGTTGCTTTAAATAACTATAAAACTCATTAATTTTTGATATACTTCCCTCTTTCAAATCAAAAAAGGAGGTAAAAATGAAAGAGGGAGTTAAAAAAGAATATGAAATTTTAGATTCCATTTTAAGAAAAGATACCTCTTTAATTCATCCTCACGATATAGCCAAAATCTTACAAGAAATTAAAGAAGAAGATGAAGAGAAGTTTTTCTATTATCTCGAGAATCTTCCCGATGAGATTTTGGGAGATGTTTTAATCGAGTTTCCGGAAAATTATTTAAAAGAGACCATAGAAAAGCTTCCTTCCAAACGCTTGGCACAAGCTGTAAAAGAGCTTGAAAGCGATGATGCTACCGATTTGATACAAGATATAGAAGTTGTAGATGAAAAAAAGGCTCAAAAAGTATTCTCCGAGCTTGATGAAAAAGAGAGAGAGGAGATAGAGAAGTTAAGTTCTTATGAAGAAGATGAAGCCGGCTCTCATATGCAAACGGAGCTTTTTAAAGCAAAACTAAACGAAAAGATATCCGATGCGATAGAGAGGCTTAGAAAACTTAAAAAAGATGGAAAACTTGAAAATGTCCATCAAGTCTATATAGTGGACGAATTTGATAGACTTCTTTTTGTAATCTCTCTGGAAGATTTGATAACTTATGATTTTGATAAAACTTTTAAAGATATTTTAGAAGGCAAATTCCGGGAAAATAGACTCATATATGCTAAAGATACAGATAAAATAGAAGATGTTTTGCATAAATTTGAAGAGTATGACCTCTCGGCTCTTCCGGTAGTCGATAAAGATGGAAAACTTTTGGGGCGTATAACTTCGGATGATATTTATGATTTGATAGAAGAGAGCGCTACAGAGCAAATTTATAATCTTGCTGGAGTAAGCGATGAAGCGGAACACGAAGATAATATTTTAAAAACAGGCAAAAACAGAGCCATATGGCTTTTTATAAATTTAGGCACCGCAATTTTAGCCTCTTTGGTTATAGGAATTTTTGAGGGGACGATTCAAAAATATGTAGCTTTAGCCGTTTTGATGCCGATAGTCGCTTCAATGGGAGGCAATGCTGGAACTCAGACTCTAACAGTTGTCGTAAGGCAGCTTGCTTTGGGAGAGATAGACAAGAAAAATGCGAGAAAAGCTCTTAGAAAAGAGATTATAATATCTTTGATAAATGGAGTTTTATTTGCTTTTGTAATGGCAATAATTGCATATTTTTGGTTTAAAGATATAAAACTGGGATATGTGATAGCTTTGGCTATGGTGATAAATCTTTTAGCCGCCGGATTTTTTGGGGCATTGATTCCACTTTTATTAAAAAAGTTAAATATCGATCCGGCAGTTGGAAGCAGCGTGCTTTTAACCACCGTTACGGATGTGGTTGGATTTTTTGCCTTTTTGGGGCTTGCCAAGCTTTTACTTTTAAATTAACCGATCTTAAGCCCGGCCGCAAATCCCAAAACGGCGCTCGCTCCCTGGGCTGAAAATGATAAAAGAGTCCCCTTTATCGAAGAGGCGGTCTCTTTTGCCAAGTCTATTCCTCCGTTTAGAAGACTAAGGAGCCCTTCTTCATTTATCGTAACTATTCCAAGATGGGCTGCCGCAAAAATTATTAAAATAACTCCCCCTACAATAAATAGAAATATTTTAATACTTTTTTTGAAAAAATATCCCAAAGCCAATCCCAAAATAAAACCAGAACTTATTTGAAAATATGGAATATTTAATTCATTCATTGCAAAAGCCTTTATTTTTATTTTTTATTAAAATAAATTATCAAAAAATTACTTTATTTTAAGTTAAAAATAGTAAATTATGTTAAAATTATGGCTTAAAATTTTTAGGAGCAAATATGGTTTCACAAGAAGATATTTTAAATTTAGAAAAAACATTTAATGAAGGAAAAATTGATGAGGCTCTAAACAGGGCAAAAGAATTTTTAAAAGACAATCAAGATGACGCAAGATTATATTATTTAATAGGAAATGCACAGGTTATAAAAAATGAGCTTAAAGAGGCTAAAGAGAATCTTTTAAAATCTCTCTCTCTAAATCCAAATATTTTTGGAGTTTATATGCTTCTTGGAAGTCTCTCATATAAAGATGGGGAGTTTAAAAAGGCTTTGGGATATTTTGCCAAAGCGGCTAATCTAAAACCAGATGATGATAAAGTTTATTATAATATAGGGGTTTGCCATCAAGCATTGGGAGAATATACGAAAGCTTTAAAATTTTATAAAAAAGCTATAAGTCTAAATCCAAAAGATGTAAAAAGCTACTATAACTCCTCTTTGATACTTTTAAAAGAGGGGGATTACAAGCAAGGTTTTGATCTATATAGATTAAGATATCATGCAGAGCTTCCAGATAGGCCTACCAATCTTTTGGTAAACAGGCTTCCAATTCCCTCTCTTGAAGGCTTTGAAGATAAGAGAGTTTTAATTTATGACGAGCAGGGAATTGACAAAACGATAGATTTTATAAGATTTATGCCTCTTTTAAAAGAGAGAATAAAAGAGATTGTTTTAAGAGTTCAAGATCCTTTAGAAAAGCTTCTCTCTTATAACTATCCTGAAATTACTTTCTCTTTTACTCTTGATCCAAATAAAGATATGGAATTTGACGGACATTTTCCTCTGCTTGATAGTGCATATCTTTTAAAAGTAGAAAAATCTAACATCCCCTTTACAAAGGGGTATTTGAAAGTAGATAAGGAAGATTCCAAAAAATTTAGAAAAGAAAAAAATATAAAGAACGGATTAAATATCGGTATAGTTTATAAAAGCGAAGAAGATTTTAGCTCAAAAGCTGAATTTTTAAAAGATTTGATAGATGTTTTAAAAGAGGAAGGGGTTAATTTATACTCCCTTCAAGAAAACCCCTCTATGGAAGAGAGCGAAATTTTAGAAAAAGAGAATATTCCTTCGATAGGGGAAGATTTGGAAGATTATTATGATAAAGCCTTGGCTGTAGATAATATGGACAGGATTATTGGAGTTGATACTCCTATTTTGCATTTGGCTGGAGCT
>JALVCR010000115.1 GCA_027009865.1 Campylobacterales bacterium | reverse complement strand
ATTTTCCACATCTCCCAAAATAGGAAGAATATCAAGCTCTTCAGATAGTCTCTCAAGAGCCTCTTCATTTTTGTCTATTACGGTAACTTCATGGTGATGGCTTAAATTTTTGGCAAGATTATAGCCTACTTTGCCCGCTCCAGCTATAATAATTTTCATTAACCCGCCTTTATTGTTTTAAAAATTATACTCCCATCTCTTTTAATGAAGTATAAATAAAAAAATGTGAGAAAAAATTATGAGGTAAAATTTATTAAAACGAAGATAAAAGGGGATAGGAAAATATCCCCTTTGAAGAAATTATAGGTTGTGTTCCTTTTTGTATTTTAAAATCATTGCATAAGCTTCATCTTTTAATCTTAATTTCTCTTTTTTTAATTTTTCAAGCTCCAAATCGTCCATATGCTCTCTTCCCTCTTCAACATCTGTAACGATTTTATCAAGCTCATTGTGTTTTTCAAATATTTTTGCAAAATGGGGATTTTCAACTTTTAGTTTGGAAATAATATCTCTGTATTCGTGTAACATTTTTTTCTCCTAATGTAAATTTTTTGATATTATACTTATTAAGTTCTGTAATCTGCATTAATTTTTACATATTCATAACTTAAATCGCATCCGTAAGCTGTGAAATTTCCATCTCCAATCTGCAAATCGCATACTATTTTAAAACTATCCTTTTTCATTATTTCAAACGCTTTTTTTTCAGTCTCTTCATCCATTTCTCGTTTCTCTTCTCCGTAAATTAAGAGATTGTCATAATAGATTCTTAACTTCTCCTCATCGCATTCACATCCGGATGCCCCTATTGTGGAAGCAATTCTTCCCCAGTTTGGATCTTCCCCGAAAATTGCGGTTTTTACCAAAAGAGAGTTGCTTAATGCTTTGGCTATTTTTTTGGCTTCTTTTTTATTTTTCGCTCCTTTAACTTCAAATGCCACTACTTTATTAGCCCCTTCTCCATCTTTTACTATCATTAGTGCTAAATTTTGCATAAGAACTCTTAAAGCCTCACTGAAAGCCTCTTTGTCGTAAGAGGCTATTTTGTTTGCCAAAAGCATTACCGTATCGTTTGTGGAGGTATCCCCGTCCACGCTTATTGCGTTAAAAGTGGTTTCTATATGCTTTTTTAAAAGCTCTCTCATATCTTCTCTTGGGATATTGGCATCGGTTAAAATAAAGCATAACATTGTAGCCATAGCGGGATTTATCATTCCAGCTCCCTTGCAGATTGCTGCTATTTTAAAGCTCTCATTATTTGATAATCTAACCTCTAAGGCCATCTCTTTTTTAAAAGAGTCGGTAGTCATTATGGCTCTTGCTATGGAGTCTGAATCTCTTGTTTGAAAAGAAAATTTATCGAAAGCTTTTTTTATTTTCTCTTTATTTAGCCTGTATCCTATAACTCCAGTAGAGCTCATTATTGGATTTTTTATATTTGGAAATTTTTCTTTTAAAGTTTCAAATAATTCCTCTATATCTTCAATTCCCTTCTCTCCGGTCATCGCATTTGCGTTTTTTGAGTTTAAAAGCAGAAAATTTGTTTTAAATCCTTTGGGATATTTTTGAAAATGTTTAATGGGGGCGGCTTGAAATCTATTGGTAGTAAACAAAGCTTCCACATCAACTTCTTCATCGCTTCTTATAAATCCCAAATCTGGCTCATTATTTGGCTTTAAACCTGAATTTACTCCTTGAAAATAGAATCCTTTTATATTTTCAAGTCCTCCTTTTAGCGGTAAAATTTTAAACATAAACTAATTCCTCCGGTTGTTGTTTTTTTCTTACTACTCTTTTTAGTGTTCTAATTCCCGTATTTGTTCCAACTACCAATAGCTTAGAATCGGTTGTTAGAATCGTATCTGCCGGCGGGATTGGAATAAAAGAGTTTTTCTTATCCCTGTATCCTACTATTTTTATCTGGGGAATATCTTCAAGATGTGTCTCCTTTAATTTTTTAAATCTTAGCCAAGAGTGTTTTGGAATGGTAACCTCTACGATATTTAAGGCAGTATCTTTTCTGTATAAAAACTCTTCAAGGAAATTTTCCATATCCGGTCTTAAGCTAAGGACGGTCATTCTTTGAGATATCAGTTTTGTGGGGGATATTACGCTGTTTGCTCCAAGCTTTTTTAATTTCTCTATATCGCTTAGACTTTTTGCGGTGGTGATTATAAAGTAGGGTCTCTTTCTTCCTATCTCTTTTTCGTATAATCTTGTGGAGGCTATCTGCGCTATATTATCGGCTATATTGTCTGATAGCGTTATAACTCCTTTTGCGCTTGAGAGGAAAGATTTTAAAAGAGCGGTTTGAGTGTGAGGCTCTTCTTGGACATAATAGGGATATTTATACTTTTTTGCCTCCTCTTCCAAAGAGGGGCTTGGATCCACCACTACAAAAGGTATATGATTTTCCCTAAACTGTTTTGAGAGCTGAATTGTGTAGTCGTTATGATAGCAGATTACATAATGGTTTTTTAGTCTGGCTATTTTATGAAGCATCCTTCTTTCCTTGAAAATTCTTTGAAGCTCCCCTTTATTTAGCGTATCTACCAAAAGACCTATCGCAAAAGAGAAAATAATAAAACCCACTATTATAAGAGTGATTGTAAAAATTCTCCCAGCTTCCGAAATAGGGGCTATCTCTCCGAAACCTACCGTTGTAAAGGTTATTCCTGTTTGATAAATGGCATCGCTTAAAGAGAAGTTATCGATCGCCATATATCCAAGCGATCCGAACATCATTAATAAAACAGTCGATATAAGAGGAAAACTAAAAGGTCTAAGCTGAGTGTAAAGTTCGCTATTTAAAGTTATATGAGGCTTTTGTTTTTCACGCCAATGAAGGAGAGTTTTAAGTTTTTTTATAAAACCCAATCTCTCCTCCTTTTAGCGCAGAGAAGAAAATTACAAAGAGAGATTTTTTTTCTTCATAGTCCTTAGAGTGGAAGCCGCAACTTTTATCTTCTTTCTTGTTCCGTCTTCCAAAGTGATTCTAACGGTTCTTAAATTTGGCAAAAATCTCTTTTTTGTTTTATTATGGGCGTGGCTTACATTGTATCCAACCATCGGCCCTTTACCGGTAATTGAGCATTTTCTTGACATTTTACTATCCTTTTTTAATTTTGCGTGATTTTACAAAAACAATACTTAAATTTAGCTATCAGATAGCTTTTACGCCGTAACTTTTGGCAAGATTCATAAAATCTTCCGAATGAAAAAGAGACTCTATCATCTCGCTTCTGCTAACTTCTTTGTCTAATCTGTTAATCCATCCTCTAAGCTCGCTCTCTTCTGGCAATCTTCCCAAAAGAGTTCTATATGCCAAATAGACAAAATCCCTGTTTGAGAGATTTCTCATTTTAAATTCCCGGCTTTCAAAAAGAGTCTTTGCAAAAGAGCTTAAAGGAGAGCCTTTAAATAAAAGCTCTCTTTTGTATATCTGCTCTTCATTGAAAGAGGGGAGTCTATCTAAAATATTTTGAAAAAAGTTTACTATCAAACTTCCTACTTTATTATCATTTGAGACTTTAAAAATTTCTACTCCGTCTTCTCCGTTACAAAGATAGAAGTAATTTCCATATTTTATTCCTTTTAGGCTTTGAGAGTAGGAGTATTGTTTTATGATTTTTCCGTTTAAATTAGCTATTTTAAAGCCTTCTATTCCTTCCATTATATATAAATATTTATCATCTGCCGTAACGCTTACAGCTTTTAGATTGGAGATTATATTTTTTTCAAATTTTATATTGGATGGATCTTTTATATTTAAGGCATAAACTCCCCTATCCAAATCAGCTATGAAAGCAAGATTGTCTTTTATAAAAATATCTCTAACATATCCTACATTTTCTTTAAATTCTCCAATCTTAACAGGATTTGAAGGATTTTGTATATCTATCGCTTCAATTCCATTTTTGCCGTTTGCAATAAAGAGAGTTTTTCCTTTGATAGCTAAAGATAGAGCGTTTATATCTTTTTCTTTATAAATTGATTTAAAAACGGGATTGTTTGGATTTTTGATATCCACTATCTCCACACCGTTTCCATTTTCGGCTATATAAGCAATAGAGTCGCTTATAACAAGAGTTATGGCATGAAATTTGGTTTTATATTTTGCTACACTTCTTGGATTTTTTGGATTGCTTATATCTATAATCTCCATTCCCGCATCCCCTTTTGTTACGTATGCATATTTTCCGCTAACCTTTACGCTCTCTATTTTAGCGGATGTTTTAAATATTGCTTTTCTAAAAGGGCTTGCTGGATTTGTTAAATCAACTATTTGAAGCCCTTTGTTAGAATTTGCTATATAGCCGTATTTTCCGTCAATTGCCATATCCAAAGCTTCGCCTAAAGTGTTGTAATTATTTTCATAAAGTGGATAGTTTGTGCTAAAGAGATCTATTATTTTTATTCCTTCTCTTCCAGCCGCCGCAATGAGATAATCGTTTTCATCAAAATTAAAATCTATCAGATTAGAAAAGGTATCTTCGTTGAAATCTTTTATTAAGGAGGGATTGTTTATATCCAAAATAGATAACACTTTGAAACTATCTTTTGAATCTGACAGATATATATATTGATCTTTAATTAGAAAGTTTAAAATATCTGGATCACTAAATACAGCTTTCAGTTTTAAATTTTTCGGATCTGATATATCTACTATCAAAAGACCTTCATTAGCCGAGTTTATAAATGCGTAATTATCTTTTAATTTAAAAGATACAACTTCACCTTCTGTTTTTAATCTTGAAACTCTGTCTATTATTTGCGGATTTGAGATATTAAAAACCTGAAAACCGCCTTTTCTTGCCGCCACATAGGCGTAATCTCCTTTTACTTTAATATCCAAAGTTATATCGTCAGCTACACTGCTTGTAACTCTTTTTGGGTTGTAAGGATCTTTTACGCTTACTATTTCAAGTCCTCTGCTTCCTTTTGTTAAATAAGCTAAAGAATTTTTAATATCTATTGATGTTATTTGAGAGTCGCTTTGATAACTTCCTATCGCTTTTATTTTGGATGGATTTGAGATATCAAGTATTTGAAATCCTCTATCCCCCATTGATACATAAGCATATTTTCCTATAATTTTAAAATCGTTTACAAAACCATCTGTTTGATAAAAGCCTATTACTTTTATATTTTTTGGATTTGATATATCGTATATTACAAATCCTCCATTTCCATTTGCCGCGTAAGCAAAAGAGCCTAATATAACTATTTTGTTTGAAAAACCGTTTACATCTTTTCTAGATATTAGTTTTGGATTGAAAGATTTGGAGCTTTCTATTATAAAGATTCCTTTATCTGTTGCTAAAAAAGCATATCCGTTATTTACATCCCCGTTTTTAATATTAGTATTTGGCGGATTATAGGAGCTTGAAAGTGTAGGATTGTTAATATCTGAGATATCTATTATCTGCATTCCTCCATTTGCAGTAGAGATATAGGCATATTTTCCGTAAACTTTTATTGTAACCGGATTTGAGGAAGTCTGATAGGATGATATCTCAAGCGGGAAAGCCGGACTGTGAACATTTACTATATCAAGCCCTCTGTCAAAATCGCAGATATAGGCTATTGAGTTGTGCACATACAAATCTCTTGCATATCCTACATTTTTATACTCTCCCGATTTTAGAATCTCTCCTCTTTGGGTAATTGTAGCAATTTCGATTCCATAGTTTCCTTCAGCCATATAGAGATAACCGTTTTCTACCTCTATTCCCATTACAAAACTCTCGCTTTTATAAGAAGTTATAAATTTTGGATTTTTCGGATTTGATATGTTGTAGACTTTAACCCCAGAAAAACCGTTTGCTATATATAAATAAGAACCTTTTGTTTTTGTATCTATACAGAAATCTTCAGTATTTATATGAGATATAAGTTTTGGATTATCGGGTGAAGAGATATCTATAATGCTAATTCCCTCATAACCTTCGGCGATATATGCGTAGTTATTGGATATTTCCAATTTGTATCCAACTTTTCCAGTTAAGATTTTCCCTTCTTCATAAGGGTTATCTATATTTTTAATGTTAAAGATTTTAAGTCCGTTATTATCTATTGCAAATGCGTAAGAGCCGTAAATCTTGACATCATTATACTCTCCTTTTATGTTGTTTAGTTTCTCTATTATCATTGTAGTTTTACCAAAGAGAGAGAGTGTTAAAAAAAACATTATAAAATATAGAAACTTCATATATTTTTTTATCATTTTCGATCCTTTTTTGTATTTTTATTACTCATTGTATAGAAGTTAAAATTAAAATTTAATTAAATAACTTAAATTTTAAATAAAAAGATTAATTTATATTAGAAGATTCTAATCCAAAATGTTGAACTTAACTTAAATTATTGTCTTTAAAACAGGAATTTTCCTTTCTATTTATAATTCTTTTTTAACATTTCTCTTTTTTGAGCCAAAAAAATTTTTTTATGATTCTTCTTGTTATTATTTCTTCATTATGTTACAATATCCGCATATTTTATAAGGAGAATTAATGACAAACGAAAATAAAGTTATTTCTATTGAATACGAACTTAGAGAAAAAGGAAAAGATGAAATATTGGATTCCAATATGGGAGGAGCTCCTCTATCTTTTGTAAGCGGAAAAGGACAAATTATTCCCGGTTTAGAAAAAGAGCTTGTAAAGATGAATGCCGGCGATAGCGCAACTATTACAGTATCTCCAAATGAAGCTTATGGAGAGTATAATCCAGAGGCTGTTCAAACTCTTCCAAAAGAGCAGTTTGCCGGAATAGATTTGAAAGTTGGAATGCCTCTTTATGGACAAAGCGAAGATGGACAAACCGTTCAAGTTACCGTTAAAGATATAGGAGAAAACGGAGTAACTGTAGATTTTAATCATCCCTTGGCTGGCAAAGAGCTTGAATTTAAAGTAAATGTTTTAGAATCAAGAGAAGCTACCCCAGATGAGGTAATTTCCGGACAGGTTGGCGGAAGTGCCGGAAGCTGCGGTTGCGGAACCGGATGTGGTTGCTAAGGGTTTTATAGCTAAAAGCGAAGCTTCAAAGAGAGCTTTAAAATCGGCCAATATTCTAAAATCCCTTAAAATAGACATTTTAATAGAGGGAGAAGAGGGTGTTGGGAAAATGTCGCTTGCGCGCATTATTGCGCCTGCGGCCTTAGTTGTTGATGTGGAGGAAGAGGAGAAATTTTTTGAAATTTTTTATAATATCAATGATGAAGTTGTAATTATAAAAAACTTTCATAAAATTTTGGATCTTGATAGATTCTATAGATTAAAAGAGCATAAAAACTTACGGGTTATAGCCACTTCAAATAAAAAGATAGATAAAAATCTCATAGATAAAATTTTTGGAATAAGAATATATCTTCCCCCTTTAAAAGAGAGAGAAGAAGATATTCTTCCTTTGGCTAAGTTTTATCTAAAAGAGGCAAAAGAGGTTTTGCTTTTGCCCTCAAATGATAATTTTTTTGAAAATTTTACCCCCGATCTCTCTTTAAACGGAAAATCTTTAAAAAAGAGCATTTATAAGAAATTGTTGATAGAAAATATGCAAGAAGAGGATGTAGTTTTAGTTTTGGAGAATTATTTTGAGAGAAATTTGGATGAAAAGCGAGATTATAGATATTTTCTTACTCTTTTTGATTTGGCCATTATAAAAGCCGGTCTTAAAAAATTTAAATCTCAGCTTAAACTCTCTAAAATTTTGGGGCTTAATAGAAATACTCTTAGAAAAAAGATAAACGAAATTGAAAATTTACTTTAAAGGATTTTTATGAAGAAGGTAGCTTTTCTTTTTCCGGGACAAGGAAGTCAAACTATTGGAATGGGAAAAGATTTTTATGAAAATTATCAAATTGCTAAAGAGATGTTTGAGGAAGCGAGCGATAGAATTAAAGTTGATATGAAAGATCTGCTTTTTAATGAAAACGATAAGCTTGAACAAACGGAATTTACCCAGCCGGCCATTTTGCTTGTAAGCTCTATTGCGCATAAGATTTTCGAAGATGAGATGAGCATTAAATCGGTTTTTGCTTTGGGACACTCTTTGGGAGAGTTTTCGGCTCTTGTAAGCGTGAAAGCTTTGGATTTTGCGGATGCTATAGAGCTTGTCCACAAAAGAGGCTATCTTATGAAAAAGGCTTGCGAGGGCAAGGGAGCCGGGATGATGGTATTGATAGGATTAAAAGATGAAGTTGTGGAAGAGATTTGCGCCTCTTTAAGAGAGGAAGGGTATAAAATCTGGCCTGCAAACTATAATAGCGACGGTCAGATAGTAGTGGCGGGAATAAAAGATGATTTGAAAAAATCCGAACCTCTTTTTAAAGAGAGGGGAGCAAAAAGAGCCCTTCTTTTAAATATGTCCGTAGCAAGCCACTGTCCGCTTTTAAAACCTGCGGCTGAAGGTTTGAGGCCTTATCTTGAAGAGTTTTTAAAAGATGAGTTTATCTCCAAAGTTATCTCAAACGTTACCGCAAAAGCTTACGATACCAAAAAAGAGGCTTTAGAACTTCTTACAAAGCAGTTAATAGAGCCTGTTAAATATAAACAGTGCGTTAAAAATTATGAAGAAGAGACTGATTTATTTATAGAGTTTGGAGGCTCCGTGCTTAGAGGAATCAATAGAAAAATAACCAAAAAACCTACTTTAAGCGTAACAGATACCGTTTCCATGCAAAAAGTTTTTGAAGAGATAAAATAATGAAAATAGCTATAATGGGAGCAATGGTAGAGGAGATAGAGCCTCTTTTGGATTATTTTAAAAATTATGAAGTGGTAGATTATGCAAAAAACAGATTCTATTTGGTAGATTATAAAAATAGCCAGATAGTGATAGCTTATAGCAAAATCGGGAAAGTTTTTGCTTCTTTGACGGCTTCTACGATGATAGAGAAATTTAACTGCGAAAAACTTCTATTTAGCGGAGTAGCTGGAGCTATTAACGAAGAGCTTAAAATAGGTGATTTAATAGTTGCCGATAAACTTTGCCAGCACGATTTGGATATAACAGCTTTCGGCCATCCTTTTGGATATGTTCCGGAAGGCTCGGTTTATATAAAAAGCGATGAGGATTTAAAAAAGATAGCTTTTTTGGTAGCAAAAGAGAAAAATATAATTTTAAGAAGCGGAATTATAGCTACTGGAGATCAATTTATAGCGGATAAAAAGAGAAAAGAGTGGATAAAAAATACCTTTAAAGCGGACGCTTTAGAGATGGAGGGAGCGGCGGTAGCGGTAGTTTGCGACGCTTTAAATACTCCCTTTTTTATTTTAAGAGCTATAAGCGATGCTGCCGATATGGATGCAAGTTTCGATTTTGACGAGTTTTTGAAAAGCTCCGCAAAAGAGAGCGCAGATTTTATAGTTTCTATGGTAGATAAGATTATAGAGGGATGGAAATAACTCTTAGCAAAAAACTTCTAAAATCAATAGGCAGAGCAAACGCCAAATATCGCTTAATAAATGAAGGCGATAAGGTTTTGCTCGGTTTAAGCGGAGGGAAGGATTCTCTTTGTTTAGCTCATGCTCTAAAACATATTAAAAGACACGCTCCTTTTAATTTTGAATATAAAGCCGTTACCGTAAGTTATGGAATGGGGGAGGATTTTAGTTCTTTAATAGAGCATTGTAGCCAAAACGGTATACCTCATGAAGTTTATGAAACCAATATTTTTGAGGTTGGGAGGGAAAAAATCCGCAAAAATTCCTCTTATTGCAGTTTTTTTTCAAGAATGAGAAGAGGCGCTCTTTATAGTTATGCCCTAAAGCACGGTTACAATAAAGTTGCGTTAGGCCATCATCTCGATGATGCGGCCGAGAGTTTTTTTATGAACTTTATGTATAATGGGGCTTTAAGATCTCTTCCCGCAAAATACAGGGCAAAAAACGGCCTTATTGTTATAAGGCCTCTTATTTTTGTAAGAGAAAGACAGCTTTTAAGCGCAGCTTTAAAAAATAACTTTCCAATAATAGGAGACGAGGCTTGTCCGAGTATGAGATTTGATATAAAAACTCCTTTTGCAAGAGCTGAGGCTAAAAAACTTTTAAGGGAACTTGAAGAAAAAAATAATAAACTATTTATCTCACTTAAAGCAGCTTTCATGCATATTCATGACGATAGTTTTTTGGATGAAAGCAGATATAAAATTAAAGAGGAATAGTTTATGAAAAATTATATCTTATTTTTACTCTTTTTTTTAGTTTTCACAGGATGCAAATATGATTCAAGAGAGCTTAAAGTTTTAAGAGGAGATGAAAATCCTGTTCAGAGCTTAGTATCTTCAAACGAAACAAAATTAGATTCTAATGATAAATCTTTGGCTTTGCAAACTCAAAAAGAGATAAAAGAAAAAGAGCTTAAAAATGATTTAGAACTTGAGAGGTTAAAATCAAAATCTAAAATAGAGCTTGCGAAAATAGAGGCCGAAAGGGAGAAAAAAGTAAAAGAGATAGAAGCTAAAAATGCTATAGAAATAGCTTCTATAAATAAAGAAGTCGCTTTGCAAAATCAAAAAATACAAAAAGAGATAGAAGAGAGACGTCTTGAACTTTTTAAAATAGCTGTTATAGTAGTAGGTATAATTTTATTTTTAGCTCTTTTGATAGCTTATATAATAAATAAAAAGAATAGGGATTTGAAACTTAAAATAGAAGAAGAAAAAATAAAAAAAGAAAAAGAGATGCAGCTTCAAGAGCATCAACATCAAAGGGTTACGAAAATTTTGGATATAATCGCAACTCAAAAGCTTTCACCAGAAAGTGAGAAAGAAATTATAAATGTTTTAAAAGAGAGCACTAAATTTCAAAAAGTTATAGAGTCAAAAAATAATGAGAATAAAAAACTGATAGTTAAAAAGTAAAAAAGATAAAAATTTGTTTCTTTAGTTAAATTGTATTATAATTGACCTAAAAATTTAAAAAAAGGTGGATGTTATGGAAGAGAAAAAAGATAAAGCTAAACCTGAAGAAAAAAAAGAAGAGGTTAAAAAAAAGGAAAAGGATGGATTAAACGATATTATATTGGATAAAATAAATGCAAATAAGAAACCTAAAAATATAAAGAAGATATTACTTGGTATATCTTCTATGATTTTACTGTTTTTGGTGGTTCTTTTAATAATGAAGTTTATTAATTCTTCCAATGAAGAAGAGAGTGTAGCTTTAATTCCTTCCAAAAATACCGCGAAAACTTCGGTAGTTGAAGAAGATAAACAAGGAGGTGTGGAAAGCAAGCAAGAGGATGAGGATATCTTCAAAAAAGTTCCGGTTGAAGCTGAGGAGCAGGCTCCTTCAAAAGAGATTGAAGAGGAAGATAATTTTGATGAAATGGTAAAAAGTTTGAAAGAGAAAGAGATAGCAAATCAAAAACAAAAAATCAAAACACCATCTAAAGAAAAAAGTTTATCAAATAAAACCGAAATAGAAAAACAGATTAAAAAAGAGATAGAATCTCCCAAAAATGTAAGTCAAGCACCAAAAGTTGTTGCTTTAGCCAAAAATAGTAAAAAAGTTAAAGAAGAAAGAGAGATAGTAAAGGCTGATGGAAATATAAAAGTTCCAAAAGTTGCAAAACCTAAAAGAGAAGTAGTTAAAAGTGCCGTATCATGTCCTACACCTGTTAAGGTAAATAAAGTGAGGGGATATTTTATTCAAGTTAGCGCCTCTTTTAAAACTCTTCCAAGTAAAGAATTTTTAAGAAGAATAGATAAAAATGGTTTTAGATATATCATAAAAAAGAGTACTGTAAGAGGTCAAAGAGCTACTAAAGTTTTAGTAGGTCCATATTATAGTAAAGATAGAGCTTTGAGAGATCTGCCAAAAGTTAAAGAAGTTATAAATCCAGATGCTTTTATCGTAAGGATAAAGTAAGTGCTAAATTATAGAAAGATTCTTTTTGATCAATTAACGCCTATATCGCTCTATCATAAATTGAAAGAAAGAGAAAGCAAAGAGATAACTTTTCTTTTTGAAAGCGCTATAAATACAGAAGATGGAAATTATAGCTTTGTTTTTATAGGAGCAAAAGAGAGAGTTGTCCATAAAGATGGAAAAAGTTTCTATTTCAATGAAAAGGGTGAGAAAAAAGAGGTAGATAAAAACCCTTTTCTTTTTTTAAAAAATTATTATAAGAATATAGATAAAAATTA
>JALVCR010000114.1 GCA_027009865.1 Campylobacterales bacterium | reverse complement strand
GATAGAGGTTTTTGTGCGCTGTAAACCAAAACTATCTCCTCTTCTATCTTTTCATTTTCTATTCCAAAAACCGCGCATCTTTTTATCTCCGAGATATTGTCATATACAACGCTTTCTATCTCATAAGGGCTTACTCTATAGCCTCTTGTTTTTATCATATCATCTTTTCTGCTTACAAAATATAAATATCCTTCTTCATCTTTATATACGTAATCTCCGCTTGCTACGACTATTTCATCAGTCAGCTCTCCCTTTAAATCTATCACTTTTTGTAAAATTTTTATACTTTTAAATCTTTTTTTGGTTTCGTTTGGAGCATTCCAATATCCTTTATAAATGCAGGCTCCCCTGTGAATTAGCTCTCCTATCTCTCTTGGCTTGCACTCTTCCTGTTTTTCGTTTATTACGTAAATTTCTACATCGGGAACAGCTTTCCCTATCGAATTTGGGCGGATATTTATTTGCGAAGGGTCAAGATATGTGGATCTGAAAGCTTCCGTTAATCCGTGCATTGAATAGAATTTTGCGTTTGGGAAGTGCTTTTGGATATCTTTAATCATTTTAAGAGTCAAATTTCCTCCCGAAGAGGTAACGGCTCTTACGTTTTTTAGAAATTCGGCTCTTGGGATTTTGTGCTCATCCTCTTCGAACATCTCGCTTATGTGAATAGGCATTAGCGGCAAAATGGTAACTTTGTCATTTATTAGATGGTTGAAAAAATCGGAAGCCAGCATATATTTATGTATGGCAAGTGTCGCTTTGTTATAAAGAGCGCAAAATATTTGATTTAATCCGTAATCTAAATTGAAAGATAAAACCCCCGATATTACGTCATCTTTTTGTATATTTAAATATTTAGATACGATTCTTGCTCCGTCAGTTAAGTTTCTATGGCTTATTACTATTCCTTTGGCAAAGCTGTGAGGAGCGTAGCTGTAAGTGATTACCGCATTTTCATGGCTTTTTATATCGCATTCATATTTATCATCGTAACATTTGTATATCTCCTCAAAAGAGACTAAATTCTTATCTATCGGTTCATAGGAGATAATTTTTCCGTTAAAGTTTGCCTTTTGTATATTTTTTATTTTTGTCTCATCTGTTATAATACATTTTATATCGCAATCGTTTATTATATGTTTTAGCTGATCTGTTTTATAAAATCTTGTAATCGGGACTATCACAAATTTGGTGGATAAAACCGATAAGATGGCAATTGCCTGATTTATTCCTTTATTGGAATAGATTCCTATTCTATCCCCGTTTTCTAAAGGAAGCGTATTTAGAAATTTTGCTATTTTATTAACCTTTTTTAAAAGCTCTCTATAGGTTAATTTATTCTCTCCCTCAATTAGCGCCGTTTTATCCGGATAGTAAGCCGCGGCTCTTTCCAATAGATTTCTTATCGTATTTACAGTCATTTTATGCCCTTTTGCATTCCGATTGTCCATATTTTGTAATCTTTATCTATTATTATCGACGGTGTGAGATTATGTCTTAGAATCTTTTTGTAGAAAAAATTTAAAATAGCGTCTATATCCTCATGCGTTAAAACTTTAACTATTCCGCCCGTAATGACTATGCTTTTTAATCTCTCAAGTTTTAAATCTATATATAGCTCATGATATTTGGAAACTTTGTATAAAACCAAAAATATGGCAAGCTGCATTAAAATTTTTAGGGAATTTTTGGAGTTTTCCTCGAAAATATTCTCCGTTACATTTAGATAGTTTAAAAGCTCATAGACAAATTCATTATTTTTGGCGCTGAAAATGAGATTCTCTTTTGATTTGTAAACTCCGAGTTTCTTAAAAACAAGCCTGTCATACTCGCTTTCCATAACCACGTTTTCGCTTACTAAATCTTTGCTGTAGTGAATATCTGTGGTAGCTCCCCCTATATCTATTACAATAAAGGGATCTATGGCGTTTAGCTGATCTCTTATAAAGGGAAGCGCTTTATTTACGATATAGGGAGTAGGGTATATCTGATTTGCGGTTATTTGATAGAGATGTTTTATATCTTCTCTTCCCACTATATCCTCTTGATATAGATTGGTTAGATACTCCTTTAGCTCCTCTTCGTTTACCTGCAGCCGATTGTCTATAATATTTTTAAATATTTTTATGTTTTCTATATTTTCTTTCAAAAAATCTATATCATTTCGCCCTCCGACATAGACTATGTTTCTATATTTTACATTTTTTAGATAATCTATCAGCTTTTGGTCAAAGATTCTTTTTCTGTTATCTATTCCTCCCACGATGATAACCACATCCAAAATCTCAAAAGGAGGAGAGTAATCCTCTATTTTAGGATACAAAACCGTATCTATGATATTGATTCCCGCATTATAGGCAATATGTGTTGCATATTTTATGCTAAAAGATTCAGTAAGCCCGATAATTAGAGTGCTAAGCCCTCCGTTTGCCGAGCTGCATACGAAAATATCCTCTTTATTATATTTTTTTATTATATGAGAACATGTATCGAGCAGATCGTCTTTTATATCTTTTTCAAAATTTCTAAAATATTGCTCTATTTTATTATCGTCGCATATTTTAAAATAGGTGCTCCCCACATCTATTAAAAGTTTCTTCATTGCATAATTCCTATATCTTTTATGATTTTATCTACGATAGCTTTTCTGCCCCCTTTGATATCTATTTTGGATTTTTCAAATTTATAACATCTATCTGGAATAGGCACTTTTCCTCTCTCTATTATTCTAATAGCGTTTTTAGGATCTCTTACGGTGATTACCTCGTTTGCATTTATGATATGGGGAGAGAAAGGAACGTCTATTATCCCCTTTTTGATAGAGTTTAGCACTTTTCTCCACAAAGTATCGGCGCTGTCATTGAATATAGCCTCCATTACGCTTCTAACTTCGGCCTCTAAAATCTCCTCCTCTTCCTCATCTTTGATTTGTGGAATATCTTTTAAAATCCTAATCATATATTTTGTATTGGCTACTGCCTGAGCGTTTGCCTCTTTTGTAGGTATTCCAAAAGCCTCCTCTTTTGTTTTTGTTATGATTTTATCGGCTCCCACCAAAACCGCTATAAATGTGCTCATATCTATAAGAGTAGCCGATAGCTCCTTATCGTATGGAAAAGCTCCCATCCATTGATGATATACAAGATGAATAAAGGAGTCTTCAAATCCAAGCTTATCTGCATACTCTCTTGATAGTTTTTTTAAAACGTTTGCCGTTGCTATATCCTGATTTACCGACCCGTGCTGAGCAAAGCTTACTGAAAAGGATTTTACCCCCTCTTCAAAAGATAAAAGCATCTCTATTAGCTGAATGACTATCGTAATGACGGGAGGAACCATCGTAGCAGTGAGCGCTCCGAAAGATTCTCTGTTTATCGGTTCGTTAAATTTTGAATAGTGGGCGCAAACCCTCTCTACATATTTCCAATATAAAAAAGCTTTATCTAATGGGAAATTTTTGGAATAGGGTAGAAGATA
>JALVCR010000113.1 GCA_027009865.1 Campylobacterales bacterium | reverse complement strand
ATTTTCTACACTTTTTAAGTATTTTAGGAAGTTTATTTGATTTTTTGTGTTTTCATCAATTATGGGCTTTGTCATGGCAACTCTCTTTTTGTTTTTATACCTTTTAGTATCGGTATAATTTTTTTTTAACTTTAGCAATTAATATTTGAAATTATATCAATATAATCTTAAATAAAAATTTTATCTTTTTAATATTAAAAGATATTAAAAATAGTAGTTTTGCTACTTTAGATGTTCTCTTTTTATAAATAAAAGAGTAAAATAAAAGAAATTTTTATAAGGAGTCAATAATGGTTGAATTTTTAAAAAAAGTTACCGATTGGGTTTTGCAAAAAGAGGAAGAGGCTGCAAACAATTGTAAAATAGATGTGGAAGATGTTCAAAAGCAGATAGATATGGTAACCGCAAAAAGAGATAAATTAAAAGAGGAGTGCGAGAAAAATATAGCGGAACTTGAAAAAATTTTAAGAAGACTTGAGGTTATAAAAGCAAAAGGCGAAGTCTGCGAGAGAGAGTAGAAAAGAGGTTTAATGAGCGTTAGAAGAGTTTTTGCCTATACCCTGTCTATAATATTAATTATTTTAGTATGGAGAGCAATACCGATAATTGAAGTAGTGTTAAGCTCCCAGCCAAAACCTATAACTCCAAGAGGCTCTCTTTCAAACTTAGAAAAAACAAATATCTCTATTTTTGAAAATAGCAAAGACAGCGTAGTCTATATCTCTACCCTTCAAACGGTGGTGGATCCTTGGAGTCTTAGCGTATGGGATATTCCAAGAGGAACCGGAAGCGGCTTTGTATGGGATAAATTTGGCCATATAGTTACCAATTTTCATGTAATAAAGGGAGCAAGCAGCGCTAAAGTGAGACTTAGCAACGGAATAGATTATGAAGCTGCTTTGGTGGGAGCGGATCCTTCTCATGATCTTGCCGTTTTAAAAATAGACCCGGTATTAAACGTTATGAAACCGGTTATGATAGGAGATAGCAAAAGTTTGAAAGTAGGCCAAATTGTTTATGCGATAGGAAACCCTTTTGGGCTTGATTGGACTATGACAACCGGAATCATTTCAGCTTTGGATAGAGTGATAAACGAAGAGAGCGGAGCTAAAATAAAACATGCCATTCAAACCGACGCAGCTATCAATCCCGGAAATTCAGGAGGCCCTCTTTTAGATAGCGCGGGAAGGGTAATAGGCGTAAACACCGCTATCTACAGCCCTTCGGGAGCGAGCGCTGGGATTGGTTTTGCCATTCCTATCGATTTGGTAAACAGGGTGGTATCTCAGCTTATAGCTTATGGAAGATATATAAAACCATCTTTAGGAATCGAGAGCGATGATAGGGTAAACGCTCTTTTAAAAAGAAGATACGGCGTTGAAGGGGTTGCCATTTTGAGCGTGAAAGTTGGAAGCAGCGCTTATAAAGCGGGGCTTATTCCCTCTAAATTTTATCCTAACGGCGCTTTTGAGTTTGGAGATATAATCTTAAGCATAAACGGTAAAAGAGTTAAATCTTTAGAAGAGCTTGAAGAGGTTTTGAGTGATTTTTCTCTTGGAGAGAGGGTCATTTTGGAGGTTTTAAGAGGAAATAGAAAAATGGAAATTCCCGTTATTTTAGAAGCCGGAGATTAAAGCTTTGATTAATATATAGAGAAATTAAAGCAAAAATGCCGGAATAAATAAAACATCACCGCTAATCTCTAAATGATCTCTATTTACTATAACTTTTTTTATACCGTTAAATTCATCTTTATATTTTTTTTCAAATTCTATCATCGCTTTTTGGATTTTTTTATAAGTTGATGATTTTACCTCATATAAAGTTGCAAAATTTTCTTTAATTTTTATAAAATCAATTTCTGTTTTTGATTGGGTGCGGTATAAAAAAAGAGAACTTAGTAAATCATAATCATTCAATCTGTTAAAAACATAATTTTCATACATTTCACCGCTGTCGGTTCTAAAGTTTAAGTTGTTAAAGTTTTTGATCTCTAAATTTCTAACTCCTAAATCTTTAAAATAAATTTTTCCGTTTTTGCTTATCTCTTTGTTTTTATTCCTAAAAAACGGTTTTAATTCATCTATAATGAAAGTCTCTTTTAAAATAGTAATATACTTTTTAACTGTTGGAATTGAGAGCGAAACAGTATTTGAAATAGTAGAGATATTAATAAGCGAACCTATATTTATTGCCAGATATCGTATAAGGTTATTGAAACCTTCAATATTTTCAATATGAACCAAATCTTTTATATCTTTTTTTATATATGATGAAACAATCGAATCAAGTTTTTCAACTTTATCTTTTTTGGCATCTTTTAAAACAACCTCCGGATATCCGCCAAAAATAGTATATTCGTTAAACAGCTCTAAAAAAGTTTTTGATTTTGCTTCTATTAACGGCTTTAAAGATTGTTTATCCTCTTCATTAAAAAAGAGTTCTCTTAATTTTAAAAGTTTATCTTCACCTTTAAATAACAAAAACTCATCAAAATCCAAAGGATCAATGATAAAAACTTTTTTTCTTCCGGCTAAAGAATCTGAAAATTTTGATTTGATTTGCAAAGATGAACTGCCGGTTGCAATAATTTTTAAATTTTTGAAATGATCATGTAAAAGCTTTAGCATATTTGATGGATCTTTTAGAAGTTGAATCTCATCAAAAATAAGTAAACTCTTTTTATTTAAATCTATTCCCTCAAGTTTTAATATATACTCCAATGTTTTAATAGAGATATCATTAAAAAGCTCTCTATACTCTTTATCTTCTAAATCAAAAAAGAAAATATTTTTAAAACCAGAGTGTTTGGTAATCAGTTTAGTTAAAGTTGTCTTTCCAACCTGTCTGCTGCCAAGTAAAAAAATTATCTCTTTGGAATTAAGTGCTTTTAAAATTTGCCCTAAGATTTTTCTATTATACATTGCAATTTTCCTATGGAATTTTGTAAATACTATCTAAAAATTCTTAGATTAAAATAAAAATAAGAGTGTGTATTATTCAAAAACCAGAAGCGCTAGCTTAGCCTAATGCCAATGAATTAAGAATTTTTTTGAATGTAATATTTCGGATGTAAACACGCCGATTCCATTACATAAGGAACCGTTGGCTTTAGCCTCGTAAATATTTTATATCTGCTTATGCCCATACTGGCAATTTATTGTTTTTAGGTTATAAGAGCTTTATTTTGGTTATTTGAGTTGCAAGTATATATTCCAAAACCGGAGCTTTGGAACGAGGTAAGCTTTATGCTCTTTTAGGTTGGCGGATGTATTTCTATCAAAACCAATTCTCAACTAGTAATCCATCAACTCTTGAAAACTCTTTGGTGTTGCGGGTAACCAAAATTAAATTGTTAGCTTTTGCACAACCAGCAATTAAAGTATCCATTGGACCAATGGGAGTGCCAAGTTTTTCTAAATCGGCTCTAATTGATGCAGCTTCTTTTGCCTCTTTTTTGCCAAAATCTATAATTTCTATTTGCTCTAATAAAAGATTT
>JALVCR010000112.1 GCA_027009865.1 Campylobacterales bacterium | reverse complement strand
CTCTTTTGCCGCCGGTTTTGGGGCGATATTTTATAACGAGATAAGCGCTAAAATGTTTACCAAAGATTATCTTGGATTTACGATGGGATATAGGCAGTTTTTTGCTTCTCTTGGCTCTATAGTAAGCGGGGTTTTTGCAGGATTTGTTCTTGAGAGGTTTTCGCCTCCTTTTAGTTTTGGATATCTTTTTATAATCAGCTCTCTTTTTATGGGGATTGGCCTTTTGGCTTTCTCTACTGTAAAGGAGCCTGTGAAGGAGAGAGTTGCAAAAAAGGAGAAGTCTTTTAAAAAATTTATAAAAAATGCTCTTTTGTTTTTAAAGAGTGATGATAATTTGAAAAATCAGATTTTATCGAGATTTTTTGCAAACGGATATCTAACAGCCCTTCCATTTATAATTTTGCAGGCAAAAGAGAAGATATCTCTTGGCGGAGGGGATATTGCTATTTTAATCACCTCTCAGATGGTAGGCTCTATGCTAAGCAATATTTTATGGGGAAAGCTCTCTTTTAAAAAGAGAAACAAAGAGATTATAATCTTGTCGCTTTTGATTTTAATTTTTGTTATGATTTTTGCAAATTTTTGCTTTTTTATATATCAATACGCTATTTTATTTTTTTTAATGGGAGCGGCGATAGATGGAATGAGGCTTGGTTTTGGAAATCTTATAATGATAATCTCTCCGCAAGAGTTTAGGCCAACCTATATAGCTCTTCAGGTAAATATCTCCTCTTTGGGGCTTTTGTTTTCCGTTTTGGGGGGATTTATCGTTAAAATAGGCTATCTTTGGCTATATCTTTTATCTTTGTTTTTGCTCTGCTTGGCTTTATATTTTATTTTAAGACTTAGAGTTAGGATTTGATATAATAAAAACAAAGGATAAAATTTTTAATTTAATACCTGATCTTACACACTTTAAGGGAAAGATTCTAAATTTCACTCAAACGAGTTACAATTTTTTGCTTTGCAAACGCATAAAAATTTTATTAAAAAGTGCAAACGCTAAAGCGCCCCTTCGGGGTTTGGTGCACTTTTTTAGCCTTCGGCTAACATAAAATTTTTATGCTAAAATTGTAAAGTTTTCGTTCAATTTAGAACTTTCCCTTATTTATATTTTCTTTGAATGTACAATTTAAATTAATTTTAGGAAAGAGTTAGAATATGGAAAAAAGATATGATTTTAAAGAGGCTCTCAAGCTTTATGATATGGATCTTTTTGAGCTTGGGAAGCTGGCAAAAGAGGAGAGGGTAAAGAGATACGGCAAAAAGAGCTTTTTTAATATAAACAGGCATATAAATCCCACAAATATCTGCAAAGATGTATGTCAGTTTTGCGCCTTTTCCGCTACAAGAAAAAATCCAAACCCCTATATGATGAGTCATGAGGAGATTTTAAATATCGTAAGCGAAGCTAGTAAGAGAGGAATAAAAGAGGTTCATATTGTATCGGCTCACAATAAAGATGCCGGACTTGATTGGTATATGGGAATTTTTAGAAAAATAAAAGATAAGTTTCCCCATATTCATATAAAAGCTTTAACAGCCGCGGAAGTTAATTTTTTGGCAAAAGAGTACTCTCTCTCTTATGATAAGGTTTTGGATATGATGATTGAAAACGGCGTTGATTCGATGCCGGGAGGGGGAGCTGAGATATTTGACGAGGAGATTAGAAACAGAATCTGCAAAGGCAAAGTCAGCTCTAAAGAGTGGCTTGAAATTCATAAACTTTGGCATAAAAGAGGCAGAAAATCAAACGCCACTATGCTGTTTGGCCATATAGAAAAGAGAGCCCATAGAATAGATCATATGATGAGAATCAGAGATCTTCAGGATGAAACAGGCGGATTTAACGCTTTTATTCCTCTTGTCTATCAAAGAGAGAATAACTATTTGAAAGTAAAAGATTTTCCAAGCTCTCAGGAGATTTTAAAAACAATAGCAATAAGCCGCCTTGTTTTGGATAATGTTCCACATATCAAAGCCTACTGGGTTACCTCTACCATAAATCTCTCTTTGGTAGCTCAAGAGTTTGGAGCCGACGATTTGGACGGAACGATAGAGAGAGAATCGATAAACTCGGCAGCAGGAGCAAACAGCAAAAACGGAATGGCTTTGGAGGATTTTGTCTATTTGATAAAAAACAGCGGTTTTATTCCGGTTGAGAGAGACTCTTTGTATAACGAGATAAAGGTTTGGTAGTTGAGATATTATTACTCTTATGAGGAGTTTAGAAAAGATTTAAAACATCTTTGTCAAAAGATTGAAGGGTGGGAGTTTGACGCCATTTTGGCCATTGCAAGAGGCGGGATGACTATGGCTCATATGATGGGAGAGTATTTTAATAAAAGAGAGGTTTTAAGTTTAAATTCAATAGGGTATGAGGATAACGTAAAATTAAAAGAGGTGAAAATTTTCAATATTCCGGATCTATCATCTTTTAAGAGGGTTTTAATAGTGGATGATATAATCGATAGCGGCGAGAGTATGGATAAAGTGTTAAAGGTATTGAAAAAGAAATATGATAAAGTATCTTTTAAAACAGCCGTTATTTTTCAAAAGGAAAATGCTTTAATAAAGGCTGATTTTTGGGTTAAAAAGCCGAAGGCTTGGATAGATTTTTTCTGGAGTATAGATTTAAAGTGAGATTTTTTCATCCTTTCAAGCCGATAGTTTTCAAAGATTCCAAAATATTGATTTTAGGTTCATTTCCAAGCATCAAATCTTTTGAAAATAATTTCTATTACGCTCACCCTAAAAATCAGTTTTGGCCTATTATGGGGGAGATTTTCTCCATGCCTGTAAAGACAAAAGAGGATAAGATAAATCTTTTAAAAAGAAACGGTATAGCTCTTTTTGATGTGGCTAAGAGCTGCGAGAGGAAAAATTCTCTCGATTCCAATTTGAAAAATTGCGAGGTTCATGATTTTAAAGAGTTTTTAAAAAAGTATCCAAATATCAAAGCCATATTTTTTACCGGAAGAAAGGCTTACGATCTTTTTAGAAGGAATTTTAAAGATATAGATTTGCCCCTTGTTTTGCTTCCCTCTCCCTCTCCCGCATACGCCTCTATGAAAAAAGAGGAGAAGTTAAAAAAGTTTAGAGAGCTTTTAAGAGAGTATGGAGGATTGGATGTTTAGATTTTTAGTTTTGATTTTTTCTTTGTATTCTCTTTTATTTGCTTTAGTCTTTCAAGACGGCTACTTTTATGAAATAGAGAGTCTAAATCAAAGAAGCTATATTCAAAAAATGGATTTAAATAAAACTCTCTGGCAAAAAGAGATAGATAGCCCATTTGTAAGGGATATGAAATATTATAAAAATTATCTTTATATAGTTTATGATTTTGAAGATGATTTTGTTTTGGAAAAGATTGATATTAAAAATGGAGAGAGCGTTTTTAAAAAGAGATTTGGAAGTTTGGGGATAGATTTTGCCTTCTCTCTTGCCGTTGATAAGGATGGTATCTTTATTGCTGGAGGGAGCAATGGAGATTTTGGCAAAAATATGGG
>JALVCR010000111.1 GCA_027009865.1 Campylobacterales bacterium | reverse complement strand
CTCTTTGCTGCTACACTTTTTTTCAAATCCTCTTTGATATCTTCTATGGCTTTAAGCTGATCACCGGTTAGTTTAAAAGGAAGGGAGTTTATAAAGGGGTTTGGATTTGGATTTTTAAAAACCCTGCTTGCTTTTAGATGTATCTTTCTTTTTGAAAGCTTTCTCATATAATTGAAAACTTCCACAAATTTCAAAACATCCAAAAATTTCTCAAATGAGGGAATGAAGTTTTTTGGAAAATGAAAAGAGAGCAAAATTTTAGCCTCTTTTTCCAAAAGCCCCTCTTTTAAAAGAGAGTCTAAAGTAAGATATCTTTTCATAAGCTCTCTTACGGTTTTGCTTTGAAGAGAAGTTTTATATTTTGGAAGAATCTCTCCTACGCTATCTACTACTTTTGGCTGAATAAGCTGAATCTGCCCAAAATAGCTCTCTGCCCTTGCTATTAAAAAATACTCTTTATCTTTTTGAAAAATCTTTTTATGATAGCTTTTGGGATTGAAAATAATCGCTGCCAAAGTCTGATTTAGATTTTTGACATATAAAATCAATTTTATATTTTTTGGAGTTTCAATAATTGATTTTACTGTTGCAAAGACGGTATTTAATTCGTTTATTTTAAGATGGTTATGAAGCCTTCTATCCTCATAGGAGGATGGAAGGATTAAAGCAAGGTCTAAAAGATTTTCAATTCCAAGCTTTTTAAATCTTTTTTCATCTTCTTTTGAAATCATTTAGTAACTATGCTAAAAGATAAATCATTAATCTCTTTATGTTTTTTAATAAAAGCATTTAAATCTTCAAGCGTTAATTTCTCTATCAAATCAAGCTGCCTTTTATAATATCCAAGCCCAAATCCGTTGTAATACTCTAAAAAGGCTCTATTTAATCTCTGACTTAAAGTTTCGCTTCTTAAAGGCTCGCTTCCTAATAAAAATTTCTTAGCCTGATTTAGCTCCTCTTTAGAAGCTCCCTTCTTAACAAAATCTTTTATAACCTCTTTTACTATCTCTACAGCTTCATTGGCCGATTTTAGTTTGGTTTGAAGATAGCCCGTAAAATCGCTGTGAGATTTTGTTAGATTAATTCTTGAATAGGCTGAATAGGCAAGCCCCCTTTTTACCCTAATCTCTTCCATAAGCCTGCTTCCAAATCCGCCGGCTCCCAAAATAAAAGCGGCTACTTTTGCTTTATAGTTATCAGGATCATTTACTTTCAAATAAAACGGAGAGCCAAAATCTATATAAGCCTGTTTTATATCCTCTTTTTTTATAACCTTTTTTCTTTTCTCATCTGTCGGATAGTAAAAGCCTATTTTGCCGCTGTCCCCCTTTGGCAAAATCTCCAAAACGCTCTTTGCCTCCTCTAAAGCCTCATCTTCGCTCATATCCCCGCCTATTACGACTATTGCCCTGTTTAAAACTACTCTTTTTTTGGCAAAATCCTCTACATCTTTTAAAGTAAGAGAGTTTATACTTCTATAATCTCCCAAAAAGGGGTGCCCCAAAGGGGTATTTTCATACATCAAAAGCTTTAGATTCAAAGCCGCAATATAATCATAATCGCTCTCTTTGGATTTTAAATTTCCCAAAGTCATGGTTTTAACTTTCTCAAAAGCCTCTTTTGTGAAATTTGGATCTTTTAAAAGCTCTTTTAAAAAAGAGATTGCCTCTTTAAACTGCTCTTTTAGAGACGATATTTCAAATACGAAAGTCTCTGTTCCGCTGCTTGCGCTAAGATGGATGGCTTTGCTCTCAAGCTCTCTTGCAAATCCTACCGAACCAAGCTTTTTGGTTCCCTCATTAAACATTTTTGCGCAAAATTTTGAAAGCCCCTCCTTCTCTTCTGTCATACTTCCGCTATTTTTAAACACAAGCTGCATTGAAGCGATTGGAAGATTTGTATCTCTTTCAAAAATTACGGGAATATCTTCACCGTTTACTTTTATATTTTTAACCTCTGCCGCTACCACAAAAACTCCTTGAATCAAAAAAAATAGTATAAAAATCAACCTTTTCATGCCGCATACTTTTCTAAAATATTATAAGCAGTATCCCTTTTAGCCGGAATCTCTCCGATATCTCTTATTAGTTTTATCATCTCTTCCTGATTCATTCTGTTTTTAGCCCCGGCTGCAGCCACTACGTTTTCTTCCATCATCGTAGAGCCCAAATCGTTAGCTCCAAAAAGTAAAGCAAGCTGTCCAATATAGCTTCCCTGCGTAACCCATGAGCTTTGAATGTTTTTAAAGTTATCAAGATAGAGTCTGCTTACCGCTAAAAGTCTTAGATACCTGTTTGAAGACTGTTTGGAGATTTTTGGAAATCTCTCTTTTAGTTTTGTATTGTTTGGCTGAAAACTCCACATAATAAAGGCTCTAAATCCCCCCGTCTCATCTTGAAGCTCTCTTATTTTTCTTAAATGCGCCACTATCTCCTCATCGCTCTCTATGGTTCCAAACATCATTGTAGCCGTTGTTTTCATACCGATTTGGTGAGCTGTTTTATGAATTTCAAGCCACTTAGAAGAGCTAAGTTTATTTGGAGAGATTATCTCTCTTACTCTATCTGAAAGTATCTCTGCTCCCGCTCCCGGCATGGAGGATAGACCCTTTTTATGCAGTCTCTCTAAAACCTCTTTGTAGGATATTTTTGAAATTTTGGCTATATAATCAATCTCCACAGCCGAAAAGCCGTGAATCGTAATTGACGGATAGTTTTTATGAATCCATTCAACCAAATCTTCATACCACTCTATTTTTAATTTTGGATGAACTCCTCCTTGAAAGAGTATTTGAGTCCCCCCTATCTCTATTAATTCCTCTATCTTTCTGCCTATCTCTTCAAAACTTAAAATATAAGCGTCATCATCTTTTGCGTGTCTGTAAAAGGCGCAAAAATCGCAATTTACCCAGCAGATATTTGTATAATTTATATTTCTGTCCACTATGAAAGTTGTAATTTTTTTTGGATGCAGCTCCCTTTTTTTCTTTAAAGCCATTTTGCCAAGCTCGTTTAAATCGGCGTTTTTTATCAAATCAAGCGCCTCTTTCTCACTCATCCTTCTCATTGCACTCTCTTATATTTTTTTCGCTATTATACCTAAAATAACAAAAAGGAGACGAAATGAAAAAGACTATTTTAATAGTTATCTTTCTAATGAGCGGCGTTTTGCTCTTTGAAATTATCCTTGAGAAGCTTTTTGGATGAAACTAATAAGAAACAAAAAATAAATATAATTTTAATATGGAGAGTGCAATGAATAAAAATTTAGAATTTATAAAAAAGACTCATCCAAAAGATTTGATGCTTTCATCTTTATATTTAGGCTCTATAATCATCTATCTATCTTTAGCCATCATTGCATTGATAGCGGGTGAGAGAGAGATTTTTTTATTAAAAATTGCTGTTTTTTTAATCTTTAGCATAATATTTTTCATATATTTAAAAACAAAAAGAGTAAAAGAGTTTTTTTTGATTTTAATACTGATATTGGAAGCAGAAAACGCCTATGGAGTATATCAATATCCGATACTAAATTTTACTCTCTTTTTTCCTTTTACTAT
>JALVCR010000110.1 GCA_027009865.1 Campylobacterales bacterium | reverse complement strand
TTGAATATGGCAAGATTGTAGATATCTTCATACGCTTTAGCCGAAGAGTTCCAGTCAAATCTCTTTTTCATACCGTTTTTTCTTAATATCTCTATTGCCTCTTTATCGTTATAATATGTATCTATTGCCCATTTTACGGTATTTAATAAAGCAGTACCGCTTGCCTCGTGAAATTTAAATCCTGTTCCGCTTTTTTTGTAAGGATCGTAATTTTCTATCGTATCGTCAAGCCCTCCAACGGCTCTTACTATCGGCAAGGTTCCATATCTTAAACTGTATATCTGATTTAGTCCGCAAGGCTCAAATAAAGAGGGCATAAGAAAAAAGTCGCTTCCGGCTTCTATTTTATGAGAAAGCGCATTATCGTATCCTATTTTGCAGGCAAATTTGTCTCTTTTCCAGTAAGCTACATGTCTAAAGAGATCTTCAGCCCATTTTTCCCCGCTTCCAAGAAGAACAAACTGAATATCCATCTCAAGAAGAGACCAGATAATTTCAGAAATCAAGCCTATTCCCTTCTGCTCTACCAAACGCCCGACAAGTCCGATTAGAGGCACATCCTCTCTTTGAGGGAGATTAAACTCTTTTTGAAGCTCTCTTTTGCAAATCTTTTTGCCTTCCATATCATCTATATCGTAGTTTTTGGGGATATAGGGATCTATGGAGGGAGACCACTCATCATAATCGACTCCGTTTACTATTCCAAACAGTTTATCTTTATGCTCTCTTATAATCCCGTCAAGTCCCCATCCAAATTGAGGAGTCTGAATCTCTCTTGCATATTTTCTGCTTACGGTGTTAAAAACATCGCAGTTATATATCGCTCCTTTTAAGAGATTTACTCCGTCAAACTCTTCAAGCTCTTTAGGAGTGAAATGCTCCCATCCCACTCCCAAAACGTCCATTACTCCTTTGTAAAATTTTCCTTGATGCTGCATATTATGAATCGTAAATACGCAGGCTGTATCTTCAAAATCGCTATCCCAAACATAGTGAGTATTTAAAAAAAGAGGTATTGGTGCGGTGTGCCAGTCGTTTGCGTGAATTATATCTGGTTTAAATCTAAGTTTTTTTGCAAGCTGCAAAGAGGCTTTGCTTAAAAATATGAATCTATTGTCGTTATCATTATAGGAGTTGTTATATTCATCGGCATATAGACCGCTTCTTCCAAAAAATCCCTCATGTTCTATAAAATAAATTTTAACATCGCTGTTTGGAAGCTTTCCTTCATAAACCCCACACCAAAGCTCTCCCATAATTCCCATTGGAACGCCAAGGGCTCCTTTTAGTGGTTTTAGGTTATATTTTTCTCTATCAACTATATAATATCTTGGCATAACCACGATTACTTCGTGTCCAAGTCTGCTTAAAGCCTTTGGAAGAGCTCCCGCTACATCCGCTAAACCTCCGGTTTTTGCAAAGGGGACTACCTCCGAGGCTACAAAAAGTATCTTTAATTTTTTCATCTCTCAAACCTTTGAAATTTTTGATTCTATATCGCCTGTAAATTGAATTATTTTAAGATATATTCTATCTAAAAGAAGATTTGAATAAGCTTTTTAATTTTACTCTTTTACAAAATAGCCGTTTTTTGGAGATACTATTTCAATATTGTAAAATATTTGATTGTTATACATCTTCTCTTTAAAGATTCTTCCTCTATCTTTATAGGAGTTTATAAAAAAGTAGTCAAGCCCATTTGTTACGGCATAGTTTACTTTGTTAAATCTTATGTCGGCATTTAATATTTTTGAAGCATCGGAGTATTTTATATAAGTTTCCAAAATGGAGTTTGCTATCAGCATATTTTTTCTTGTTTTATATTGGGTTAAAAGAAATATGTGAGGGTCGTAATTTATTTGAGTTGAGAGATAAAGTTTTGGCTCTATTGAGTAAAAGTAGGCTTCCGATAGAAAAAGGGCGCTTTTAATGATAGGAGTATTTAAAATTATAGTGGAATTTTGTAAATGATTTTTATTTTTAAGAAGAGTATATTTTAAGTTTCTGCTATTTTTTATTTGTATTCTTTTCTTTATAAAAAAGTAGTTTTGAGATAGAAGATTTAATTCTCTTATAAAAGGGGAACTGTCGTAAATTAAAATTGCATTTTTATCTTTTGCTTTTTTTGAGAGGGCTAAAAATTGCCTGTTATAATCTATTCCTCCAAAATAGATGTTTGGATCTTCACAGGTTATTGAATTTTTATTAACAGTTGGAATATAGATTATTTTTCTTATATAAAGAGAGCAAATATTTCGGGCTATATTTTTGGTAACGGGAGCTATTATCAGATTGTAGTTTTTAGATTCTATTTTGCTTAAAACTCTGTTTAATATATTAAAGTCCCCGTTATAAATATCGTAAACATCGATTTTGAAATTTACTCCCCGTTTTATTAGATATGATAAAGCAGCATTTACTGTAGTTACCGAATATTTTCCTATAATTTTTTTAGGAAGGACAAAAGCTATCTTATAAGAGTAGGGGTATTTTTCAAAAGGTATTTTTTCTATAAATTTTTCCTCTTGAAATTCTTGAGGACTTTCTTCTATAATTATTTCATTTTCGTTTAAAATCTCCTCTTTTTCTCTATTTATTGGCTCCTCTTGTTTAGGATGAGATTTGAAAATGTCCTTTATCAAATCGAAAATTCCGGCATTTAACGTAGAAAAGAGCGAAATTGTTATCAAAAGAATTTTTAAAATTCTCATTCTTCTCTCTTTTTGTTTATTAACCTAATAGTATATAAAAATTTGTTTAAAGAAAGATTTTATTTGATATAATCTCAAATTAAAAAAGGTTGGTTTAATGCTTTTTTATCAAAAAGAGGGTGGGTATTGTTTTAACAGCGATACTCATTTTCTTTATGATTTCATAACTTTATTCTCTCCTAAGGGAGAGGTTTTGGATGTGGGAAGCGGTTGCGGAATTTTGGGGCTTTTGATAGCAAGAGACTTTAATGTGAAACTAACGCAGATAGATATTCAAAAAGAAAATCTGTTTTTAACTAAAAAAAATGCCCAAATAAATAAAATAGAAAGCGAAGTTTTAGAGGAAGATTTTTCAAAAACGTCTTTTAGAAACAGATTTGATTACATAGTTTCAAATCCTCCCTTTTACCACGACAATCATATAAAAAGCCAAAAGAGACATCTAAACATAAGCAGATACGCTTCTAATCTTCCTTTAGAAGATTTGATAAAAAACGCCTCTTTGGCTTTGAAACCAAGAGGCAGGTTTATATTTTGCTATGATCCTAAATTGCTTGATTTTATATTCTTTTATCTTGAAAAATACAGGCTAAAGCCCGAAGTTTTAAGATTTGTTCATCCAAACAGAGATAAAAAAGCAAATCTTGTCATGATAGAGGCAAGAAAAAATTCAAACTCTTTTATTGAAATCTATCCTCCTTTGATAGTTCATGAAAATAAAACTTTTAGCAAAGAGGCGATGGATATTTTTAAAAAGACTTCAACCCACAGCATAAAATGTCAGGTAAGAGAGCAATGAAGAGATTTGACAAGGAGGCTAAAGAGTGGGACAGCTCTCTTAGAAGGCAGGCTCTTGCAAAAGTGGTGGTAGATAATTTA
>JALVCR010000109.1 GCA_027009865.1 Campylobacterales bacterium | reverse complement strand
TGTTGGAACTCCCATGCAGTTTCCGTAATGTCCTATTCCCTCAACCACGCCTCTTACAAGATATCTTTGATATTTTGAGGTTTTATCGTCTCTTTCTATATTTCCAAATCTAAGGGAGTTTAAATTCGCAACCGGTCTTGCGCCCATTGTAAAAACATCTCTTAAAATTCCTCCAACTCCGGTTGCGGCTCCCTGAAACGGCTCTATAAAACTTGGATGGTTATGAGATTCCATCTTAAAAACGGCGGCTAATCCATCTCCTATATCTATAACTCCGGCATTCTCTCCCGGTCCTTGAATAACCCAGGGAGCTTTTGTAGGAAAGCCTTTTAGATATTTTTTGCTCGATTTATAGGAGCAGTGTTCGCTCCACATAGCAGAAAAGATACCTATTTCAAGGAGATTTGGCTCTCTTTTTAATATTCTTTTTATATGTTCGTAATCCTCTTTTGTCAGTTTGTGAGCTTTTAAAACTTCCTCTAAATTTCGCATAAAATGCCCTTTAAATTTAATTAAATCTTCGGGCATTTTACTAAAAAAGTGCTAACATATCGCTTATCTTATTATTTTTGCTCCGCAGAAAGTAAAGTTTTTATCCTCCTTTTTGAAACAGTAAACTATCTCTATTCTAAATACTTTTTTGCCGTCTATCTCCTTTTCAAACGTAACTTCCGCTCTTTGATCTTTTGAGATGATATTTTTTTGAGTATGGCACACTATTGAAAGACCCTCTCTTGATTTATCGAATATAAAAGTATCGAAAATTTCTCCTTCATTTGTTAAGAGTTTTCCTTTAACCGGTGGGGCTATTACAACTCTTTTGGATTTTCTTTTGTTTTGAAAAACTTCAAATCCGTCGGCTAAATTTTTAAGTTCGCTGCTTTTTATCGTAATCTCTTTTATCGCTTTTTGGGTAACATTTGAGTTTTCCATAAGTTGTTTAGAATCTTTGAATATATTCTTTAAATTTTCAGCTATCGAATTTAAGGCATTTTTCTCTTTTAGAAAATTTTCTCTAAAGGAGTAGAGAGTTTGGTTTGTCTCCTGTATGCTTTCATCGATTTTATTAAAATCATTATTTATCATAATGGAATTTTGATCGACTATATGGATAATCTCTTTTGTTTTTGAAGCATTTTGTGTAACTTCATCCACATGTTTATTTATTTTTCTTACAAGATGAGTTATGTTTTCCGCATTTTCTAAAGATATCTCTGCAAGCTCCCTTATTTTCTCAGCCACTACCGCAAAGCCTCTTCCATGCACGCCGGCTCTTGCGGCCTCTATTGCGGCATTTAGCGCTATTAGGTTTGTTTCATCCGCTATTTCTGTAATTTTTTCTATAGTAGAAGATATCTCATCTGAGAAGACTTTAAGCTCGTTAATAGTTTTTATTGTTTTATCCATGGAATTAGAGGCTTTATGTGAAGAGTTTATGTTCTCTTCTACTGCTTTTTTACCTTCTTCTATTCTGTTTGAAGTTTGTGATAGTTTCTCAACCAAGGCTTCAAGACTCTTTCCAAGCTCAAAGTTAATAGATAGCATTGTATTTATTTTTTCATCGGATAGTTTCACATCTTCTCTTTGTTTATCCACTAAACTCATATTTTCATTCACTTTTATATAAGCATAAATCGATTCAAGGGCGGTATCTTTGCTTTTTGAAACCACGTTTTCAATTATCGGTTTTAGAGTTTCTACCATGCTTTTTAGATGCCTTATTATTCTGTCTATCTCGTTTTTGGAGCTTCCATGTTTAGTATTTTCTCCTTTTAATAGATCGTCTATTACAAATTTTCCCTTTTCCACTCTGAAAATTATCTCAAGTATTTTATTGATTCTATCGGCTATCAGTTTTTTGAAAAGAAAATATAAAATAACAAGCAAAATAGTTATATTTACAGTCCATAGAATGATTGTAGTTATTAGATTGTTTTTCAAAGCCTCTTTGTAATCTTTTAAATCTATTAAAACATCCTCTATGGCTATTACTTCTCCCTCTTTTGTCCAGTTTGGATGGCACTGCTGACATCTTTTTTCAGATAGAATCGGTTTTGCCGCCATAAAAAACTCTTTATTTCCTTTTTTTACCGTTTTTTTGACTATTTTCTCATTTGGATGTTTTATAAAATACTCTATTGTCTCTTTTTCGAAATCTTCCGCTTTGTTTTTGGGATCTACCGGATTTATTGATGCTTCTTTGAAAAAGACTTTTCCTTTTGATATTTTTGTAAATTTATCAAATACCTCATTTTGAATAACTTGGGGGATTTCTTGGCTTTGGCCGCTAAAGAACTTATCATTTCTGCTTTCTAATAAAACATCTGCAAAATTTAGAACCGAAATTGCTTGTTGTTTTAAATTGTTTTGTAAAACCTCTTTTGTTTGCTGATATTTTATAGTTTGAATAATTGTAGAGATAGTTAAAGCAACAAAAAATATAACTATGGAGAACATAACGGATAGAGAGAATTTATTAAAATATCTTCTTAAATATTTTTCCATTTTATTTGCCTTGGGGGGGAGTTTTGATTATTAATTATCGTCATAATTGTAAAATTTATAAAGAGGCTTTTTTGTATTTTTAAAATCGGTAGTTTATGGATTCGTAAAGAGAGTCAAATCTAAATGCCAGCAGATTTTCAGCTATTCCAAAAATTATCATAAATGTAATAAAACTGCTTCCGCCATAGCTGAAAAAGGGCAGGGGAACCCCTACTACTGGGGCTAATCCTATCGTCATGGCTATATTTATACTCATATAAAAAAATATCAAAAGAGCTAAAGCAGTTATTACCACTGAGGCTAAATAGTCTCCTTTCAATTTATAATTTGTTGTAAGAAGATGGATTATTAAAACAGCATATGCAAATATTAAACTCAAAGCTCCCCAAAATCCAAATCTCTCCACAAAATATGCGAATATAAAATCGCTTGTGGCAATGGGCAGAAATTTAAATCTTGCCTGAGTGGCTTCTTCTTTCTTTTTTCCACTAAGACCGCCTGAGCCTATTGTAATTAGGGACTGTTTTACATGGTAGCTTGGTTTGTTTTTTATAAATGCCTCTATTCTCTTTTTTTGGTAATCGTGAAGATTTTTATATAAAATAGGAGCGCTTATTATTAATCCAAGCGCTATGGAAAACCATATCTTTTTATTAACTCCTATTATAAAAAGGGTTCCGTAACCTATCAATAATAAAATCATAGCCGTTCCAAGATCTGGCTCTTTTGCTATGAGAAAGAAAGGTAGAAGTATATAAAAGCTTAATTTGATAAAATCTCTAAAGCCATATCCCTCTTTTGGAGGGGGATTATTTTTGATAAGATAGGCTAACATTAAAATAAAAAAGGGTTTGAATATTTCGGAAGGCTGAATTGTCGCATGAGTGAAAGGTATTTCCAGCCATCTTGTGGCTCCAAGTTTTGTTACTCCTATAGTATCTACCATTATTAATAAAATTATATTAAACCAATAAAAATAGGGTATAATCCAGATTAGTTTTCTAATCGGAAGTATAAAAAAAAACAAAAAAGCTCCTGCTCCTATAAAAAAATATAGGATCTGTTTGTTGGCAAGAGATGGGTTAATTTCTCCGGTTAGCATATGGGATGTAAAAATTATAGGAATAACTATTAAAGGTATTAAAAAATCAAAATGCGTAAAAATTCTTCTATCTATCTGAAGCAAAAATTTCCTTTTTTATTAATATCAAGTAATATTATACCCAAAATTTATTTTAAGAGTTTTTTATGGAGTTGAGGTTTAAAAGTTTAAAAGATGGAAGATTGGATAAAATCGTTCAAAGTAAACTAAATAGTTCCAGAAATCAGGTGGAGAATTTAATTAAAGAGTTTGGAATTTTGGTAAATGAAAAGATTGTAAAAAAGAGTGGTTATAAGATAAAAGAGGGAGATGAGATATTTATAAAATTTCCCAAACCAAAAAAAGAGGAAACAAAAGAGGTTGATTTTGATATAGAGATAATTTATGAAGATGAAGATATTTTGGTTATAAACAAACCTCCCTTTCTAACTGTTCATCCAGCTCCAAGCGTAAAAGAGGCTACCGTAGTTGATTGGCTAAAATCTAAAGGAATTTCTCTATCTACGATAAACGCAAAAGAGAGGCATGGCATAGTTCATAGAATAGACAAAGAGACAAGCGGAGCTTTGGTTATAGCCAAAAATAACGAATCCCACCTTTTTTTATCAAAACAGCTTGAAGATAAGAGCATGGGAAGATATTATTTAGCAATCATAGACTCTCCTTTAAAAGATAATTTAATAGTTGAAAAACCTATTGCAAGAAATCCAAAAAATAGGCTTAAAATGGGAGTTGTGGAGGGGGGAAGGGCGGCAAAGAGCGCTTTTTTGAAGCTTCTTTTATCAAACGATGAAAAAAAGGAGCTTATATCCGCAAAGCTTTTTACCGGAAGAACTCATCAAATAAGAGTTCATCTCTCCTCTTTGTCAAGACATATTTTAGGGGATTATTTATACGGCTTTAAGAGCAAAAGAGATAAAATAAAAAGAGTTATGTTGCATGCTTACATCATCTATTTTATTCATCCTCGAACCAAAAAGCAGATGTTTTTTACCGCTTCTTTATTTGAAGATTTCGAGGAGCTGGCTTTAAAAAATTTTAAGATGGAGAATTTTTATGAAAAAATCGATCCAAATAATATTATATCTTCTTTTAATGTTTTTCTTAACAGCTTGCGTTAAACCAAATTTAATCAGGCCTGAAGCTGTTTCGGTAAGCGATACTCTTCCTCCCGTTACAAATCTAAAGGCTATAAGCGATATTACGCAGGTTGCCTTGGAGTGGAAACCAAATTATGCAGATTATGTCCAAGGATACAGTATCTATAGAGCTGTTGGAGATCCAAATTCTGAGTTTTTAAGAATAGCTCATATAAAAAACAGATACGCTTCTCATTATGTGGATAAGGGATTAGAACCTTCTACTGTATATTTTTACAGAGTCAGCATTTTTACAAAAGATGGAGTTGAATCCCCTCCCACTGAAACTTTAAAAGTTGTAACAAAACCTAGATTAGAGTCTGTTCCTTTTTTAAAAGCCATAGGAGGACTTGCAAAACAGATAAAGCTTATTTGGAGGCCACATCCAAATCCAAAAGTTACTTCCTATATTATAGAGAGAAAAGAGGTTGGAGAAGATAAATGGAGAAAAATAGACGAGGTTGAGGGGAGATTGAATGCTGAATATATAGATAATGATGTGGATGAGAATAAAATTTATTTTTATAGGATAATAGTAAAAACATATGATGGCGTCTTATCCAAACCATCGAAAGCTGTAAAGGCTAGCACAAAACCCTTACCAAGCACAGTTACCGGACTTAGAGCCACTACTAATCTTCCAAGAAAGATAGAGCTTACTTGGAATAAAAATCCAGAAAAAGATATAGCTTATTATAAAATTTATAGGAATCTTTTAATTAAAGATCTAATTTTCAGGCCTATAGGAAAAACAGCCGATACAAAATATATAGATCATATAAATAAAGATGGAGCTGCGTATTATTACAAAGTAACGGCTGTAGATAAAGACGGGCTTGAATCTTTGATGCAAGATAGAGCGGTTATGGGAAAGACTTTAGATAAACCATCTCCTCCTATTATAACTTACGCTACCGTAATTGGAAATACTGCAAATATAGAGTGGAGAGATGGAGATGATAGAGCAGTAGAATATATAGTATTAAAGCGTTTTAGAGATGGGATTTTATTTAAAAAAATTAAATTTACAGATATTAAATCCCATGCCTTTACAGATAGGAGCCTAAAGCCAGGTATTGTTTACAGATTTAGTGTAATTGCGGTAGATAAGTATGGGATTGAATCCAAACCGAGTAAAGAAGTGGTTTTGAAGGTAAAGTAGAGTATGCCAAATATTCAAATCTCTACTTTAGATAATCTTTCTCTCCCTTTTAAAGAGGAGGGATATTTTTTTTATCCTTTGGCCAAAAGCCCTATAAACGGCGAAGAGATTTTGCTTGTATCTTTTGAGGGAAAAGAATTTACCTTTATAGTAAAAAGACGAGAAAAAGATATTTTGATAAAAGCTGATAAAATAACAAATGTATTACCAGTGGGGGTTATTCAAAAAGCTTTGAGAGTTTTATCCAAAAATTTAAAAGCTGAAATTTTTTATTCAAATGTAAATTCCACGAAAAGAAGAAAAGCTAAAATTTCCCCCTATTTTAAAGATATGGAATATTTTTATAAAGAATTTAAAACCGATAGGAATATTTTAGTAGAAGTAGGTTTTGGAAGCGGAAGGCATCTTTTGTATCAGGCAAAAAAGAATCCAGACTCTTTAGTTATAGGATTAGAAATTCACAGACCATCAATCGATCAGGTTTTAAGAAGAGTGGAAGTTGAGAGGATAGAGAATATTTTGGTAGTAAATTATGATGCGAGAATATTTTTGGAATTTCTTCCATCAAACAGCGTGGATAAAATTTTTATCCATTTTCCCGTTCCTTGGGATAAAAAGCCTCATAGAAGGGTGATTTGCGAAGATTTCATTAATGAGAGCATAAGGGTTTTAAAAAAGGATGCGACTTTAGAGCTTAGAACAGATAGTGAAAACTATTTTAGATACTCTTTGGATCTTTTTTTGAATTTAAATAAAAGCTCTTTGGAGATTTTTAAAAACAGAGAGCTTGAAATAAGCAGTAAATATGAAGATAGGTGGAGAAAATTGAATAAGAATATTTATGATTTAATCTATAAAAATGAAGAAATTTCTCCTTTTAAAGAGAAACCGGCTCCTTTGATATTTGAAAATAAAGTTTTATTTAGTAAAATAAATAAAAAATTTAAAAAAGAGACTTTTTTGGAGCAAGATTTTTTCATTCATTTTGAAAATATCTATGAAATAAGTAAAGAAGAGGGACTTTTAAAGATTAGTATGGGAGCTTATCAAAAGAGCGAACATCTATATCTTTTTATAAGCAAAGAAGGGCTTAAGTATATTCCTCTGGATATTTTGCCCTCTTTTTCAAATGTTAAAGCTCATAAAAAATTAAAAGAGTGGATATATGGATAAGATAATAATACATGCGCAAAAACTTCAGCTCTCCTATAAAAAGGGAGAGCCTGTTATAAAAAATAGCTCTTTTTCAATTCATAAAAACGATTTTGTTTTTATTACTGGAAAGAGCGGAAGCGGAAAATCGACTCTTATTAGATCTCTTTACGGAGAGCTTCCTTTAGAAAGCGGTCATTTAAATGTTTGCGGGATAGATTTGAAAAATATAAGCAAACAGAAATTAAATGTTTTAAGAAAACATATAGGGGTTATTTTCCAAGATTATAAGCTTATAAAAGAGTGGACTGTAGAAAAAAATGTTATGCTGCCTTTAATGATAGCGGGATATTCCAAGAATGTCTGCACGATGCAGGCTCATAAGCTTTTAAAGCATGTCAAACTTTTGCATAAAGCCGACAAATATCCTTTAGAACTTAGCGGCGGGGAGCAGCAAAGAATAGCGATAGCCAGAGCCTTAGCTCACAATCCGATACTGATTTTAGCCGACGAGCCTACCGGAAATTTGGATGAATATTCAAGCGAGGTTATTTGGGATCTTTTAAAAGGAGCGCATCAGCATTTAGGAACAACTATTGTTATCGTAACGCATAAAATTCCTTCAACTCTTGGAATAAATTATAAACACTACTTTTTAGACGGAGGGGTGATAAATGAAGTCTCTTAAAAATCATATCTCAGTAATTATTCCCCTCTTTATTTTGCTTTTTAGTTTTGAGTTTGTTTTAAATTTGGATAGAATCGTTAAAAATTACGAAGAGAGCCTATTTGACGACTACTCTATCGTAATAGCTTCAATGACTACATTAAATGAAAATAATCTAAAAAAAGAGATTCCTTTGGTTAAAAAATTGCAGCCTTTATCTACTAAAAAGGTTATAGACAAATTCAAAAACGATTTTTCTCCGGCAAATCTTGCTTTGCTTAGAACCTCTTTGCCAAAATTTTATAGTGTAAAACTAAAATATCCCCCTGATGAGAAGACTTTAGAAGAGATAGAAAAGAAGTTAAGGGCTATTCCTTCTATTACCAAGGTTGAGACTTTTGAAAGATCATATACCAAAATTTACACTATGCTAAATTTTGCGAAGATTATATCAAATATTTTCACTATTTTTATATTTGTTATAAGTATTTTGCTAATTTTTAAGCAAATGGAGATTTGGACATTAGAGCATCAAGAAAGAATGTATATTATGGGTCTTTTTGGCTCTCCTTTTTGGATGAAGAGTGCTGTTTTATATAAGCTTGTTTTTATAGATTCGATAATAAGCGCTTTGGCAGTTGGGGCGATTTACTATTTTGTTCCCAAAACAGAGAAATTTAAGCAGATAATGGACAGTATAGGGCTTAGTTTTGGAAGTGTAAATTTTTTTGATGATATGATAATTCTTTTTTCAATTAGCGTTTTTATCACAATTTTCTCCGTTACTTTGGTTATTTTAAGACAAAGAACAGAGTTAAAATGAGAAGGTTTTTTTTAATTTTTCTATCTTTTGCGATATCTTTTAATTTTGCTGCTTCCATAGATAAAAAGATAAAAGCAAAAGAGAGAGATTTAAAGAGAAAAGAGAGAGAATCAAGAATAGTTGCCTCAAGGCTTTATAGAATAGCTGATAAAATTATGGATGAGCAAAAGAAACTTCAAGATATAAAAGAGCAGATTGCAAAACTTGAAGAGAGCATAAAAGAGCAAAAAGATATTTATGACTTAAAAAAAAAAGAGTTGGAGAATTTAAAAAACTCCGTTTCAAAACTTGTTAAAACTAAAAAAGAGCTTGAGAGGAAACTTATAGATATAGTTTCCAAAAATTTTGCTTTGACTCTTATCTCTTCTGGAAACGGTTACAGCGACAGCGTTGAGAGCATTATGGCAGATGAAGCTTTCAAGGCGATAACCGCCATGACTAAGAAAGAATTTGCAAAATTAAAAGAAGATTATAAAAATATCGTTTTAAAAATAGAAAAGTATAAAAAAGAAATCAAAAGAATTCAGAACTATATAAATATTTTACAAGCAAATAAAGATAAATTAAAACTACTAAAAGATAAAGAGCAAAAAATCATCTCAAAACTTCAAAACGAGAAAACAAAATACAAAAATAGACTTCTTGCAATTAAAAAAGAGCAGGATTTAATTAGAAAAACTTTGGAAAATCTTCATATTCTAAAAGAGCAGACTCTTGAAGAGAAAAGAAAAAAGAGTTTATTAAACTCTCAAAACGTAAGGAGAATAGGTTCATCTTATCAAGAATCTCGAACCATAAAGTATAGAGGCGCTAAAACGATAGCTCCTTTAAAAAATTTTATAATAAAAAGAAAATTTGGGAACTATTATGATCCAATTTATAAAATGAAAATTTTTAATGAATCGGTTATTTTAAAACCTATTGGAGATGACAAGAGAGTTAGAAATATTCTTGACGGAAAAGTTGTTTTTGCAAAAGATACTCCAATGCTTGATAAAGTTGTGGTAATAGAGCATAATAACGGTCTTCATACCATCTATGCGCATATTTCGAAAATCTCTCCCACTTTGAAGGTTGGAAAAAGAATTAAAAAGGGAGTGGTTATAGGAAAGGTTGATAACGAACTATCTTTGGAAGTTACCGAGAAAAATTTTCATATAGATCCTCTTGAGCTTATTAGGGTAAATTGAGAAAAGTTTTAGTAAAATAAGCAAATTTTTCATAAATTAGGGAGAGAACGTGAATAAACGGGTACTTGTCAAATTTTCAGGCGAGGCTTTGGCTAATAAAGAAGGTTATGGTATAGATACTTCTGTTTTAAAATATATAGCAAGTGAAATAAAAGATTTGGTAGATAACAATATTGAAGTTGGAATAGTTATAGGGGGAGGAAATATCGTAAGAGGTGTTAGCGCATCCAAAGATGGAATTATAAAAAGAACTACGGGCGATTATATGGGAATGCTTGCTACGGTTATAAATGCTGTTGCAATGCAGGAGGCTTTGGAGTATTTTGGATTGAAAGTGAGAGTTCAAAGTGCTATAAAGATGCAAGAAATTTGCGAGCCTTTTATTGTAAGAAGAGCTCAAAGACACCTTGAGAAGGGAAGGGTGGTTATTTTTGCGGCGGGAACTGGAAATCCTTTCTTTACAACCGATACGGCAGCCACTCTAAGAGCCATAGAGATAGGCGCGAGCATGATTATAAAGGCTACAAAAGTTGATGGAGTTTACGATAAAGATCCTGCAAAATTTAAAGATGCAAAAAAGATTCCCGTTCTCTCTTACGAGATGGCTTTGGAAGATAATATAAAGGTAATGGATGATACATCCATTGCTTTGGCAAAAGATAACTCCATTCCGATAGTAGTTTGCGATATGTTTAAAAAGGGTAATTTAAAAAAGATTATAAATGGGGATTATTCATCTTGTTCTGTTGTTAAAAAATTAAATTAAAGGAGATTTTATATGAAGAGACTTGAAGAGATAGAAGCTAAAGCTTTAAAAAAGGTAGATAACGACAAATATATTCTCTCTTTAGTAGTAGCTAAAAGAGCAAGAGAACTTTCAGAAGGTGATGAACCTTTAATAGATATCGATAAAAGTAGATATAAATTTACAGATATTGCTTTAATGGAGATTTATGAAGATAAGCTTGATTTAGAAGATATAGTAAGTAAGAGGTAATATTTGGAAGAACTTTTAAAAAAGATAAAGAATTCAAAAAGCGTAAAAGATGCCGAAACTCTTCTTTTTTCTCTTATACCCGATAAAGAGCGGAAACTAAAAGTAAAAAATGCTCTTGATTTTGCAAAAGAGGCTCACGAAGGCCAATTTAGAAAAAGTGGCGAGCCTTATATCATCCATCCCATTTTAGTAGCTTCTCTGGTTGCTTACTATGGGGGAGACGATACAATGATAATTTCCGCTCTTTTGCATGACGTGGTGGAAGACACTGACAGAACCTTGCAAGAGGTAAAAGAGCTTTTTGGAGAAGATGTGGCAAATCTTGTCGCCGGCCTTACCAAAATATTTGATATAAGAGAGGAGATTTTAATTCCCTCAACTTCCAATGAAAAGTTGATAGCCTCAGCTCTCTCTTTTAGAAAAATGCTTCTTTTTTCTATAAAAGATGTGAGAGTTTTGGTTGTAAAGCTTTGCGACAGGCTTCATAATTTAATGACTCTTGATGCTTTGGCTTCTCATAAGCAAAAGAGGATAGCCGAAGAGACGCTTGTGGTTTACGCTCCGATAGCCCACAGGCTTGGAATGGGCTCTATAAAAAATAAGCTTGAAGATATGAGTTTTTTTTATCTTTTTCCAAAAGAGTATCAAAAGATAGATGAATATATCGAAAGCCATAAGCAGCAGCTTTTACTTAAGCTAAACCATTTTATAGACAAACTGACAAAACTTATGTTAAAAAACGGTTTTATAGATGGAAATTTTGAGATTCAAAAAAGAATAAAGCATTATTATTCGATATATTTAAAAATGCAGAGAAAAGGAATCTCTATTGATGAAGTTTTGGACTTGTTAGCTGTCAGAGTAATTGTAAAAGAGCCTCTTGAATGCTATAAGGCTCTTGGAATTATTCATCTAAATTTCAAGCCTCTTATTGCAAGATTTAAAGATTATATAGCAATTCCAAAAGATAACGGATATCAAACTATTCACACTTCCGTTTTTGACGAAAAATCGATAATAGAGGCCCAGATAAGAACTTACGATATGCACAAAACCGCAGAATATGGGGTTGCAGCTCACTGGCTTTACAAACATCACGGCCTTTTGCCAAAACTTGACTGGATAGAGAATATAAAAACTCAAGAGAGCGAAAATATAGAGGAGTTTTATGAACTTGCAAAAGATGATCTATACAGTGAAGATATATCGGTTTACTCTCCAAAAGGGGAGGTTTTTGTTTTGCCAAAAGGCTCTACGGTTTTGGATTTTGCATATGCGGTTCATACTGAGATAGGAGACAGGGCGAAGGCTGGATATGTAAACAAACAAAGGGTTCCTCTTTTAACGACTCTAAAAAGCGGAGATATAGTTAGAATAGAAACGGATTCAAAACCTATAGTCAGATGCAGTTGGAAAGATTCGGTTAGAACTGCAAAAGCCAAAAACGCCATAAGAACGGCCTGTAAAAGCAAAATAAAAAAATTAAACCGCCTTAGCGCTATAAATATTTTAGCAACTGTTTTTGATATGGATGCCTCTAAAATAGAGGAGATTATCAAAGAGGAGGATTTGGATAAAAAGATCTACAAAGCGGCTGTAGATCACTCTTTTTTGCAAGAGATGATAGTTGTCGTAAAAAATTATTTAGTAAGACACAAGATGCTCTCTACTTTTATGAAGTTAAAGAAATTTAAATTAAGAGAGCAGATTTTTGATTATTTGAAAGTTTATTCGATAGGCGGAGTTTCAAAGGTATATTTTGATTAC
>JALVCR010000108.1 GCA_027009865.1 Campylobacterales bacterium | reverse complement strand
TACCCAAAATCAAAGAGAAAGTCTCATTGCTCTCTTTTATAGTATCTCCTAAAATCTTTATTGGAATCGTAACGCTGTTTTCTCCAGAATTTACGGTAACTTTGCCGTTTAAAGCCTCATAATCCGCTCCGGCTGTAGCTGTAATATCTTCGGTATGATACTCAATCTCAACCGTAGAAGTAACGGCTCTGTTAAACTCTAAAGTTATATTAAACTCCCTATATCCGCTATCTCCCTCTGTTACGTTTACATCATCGTGAGCTTTCAAAATTAAATTCGCATCCCCTCCGTTACAAGAGATCGCCTCAAAATCTCCCGATACGGAATCGTAATTTACAGCAGGCGTTAAATGACCGTTTGAGGGATCTATTTTATAAATTCTATGATTTGAATCAAGCTCGTTTTCTATATATAAGTTTCCATCAGCCGCATAAGCTAAACCTTCCGCATCTACAATCGATTCAGTATCAGAAAGATAAGTAGTATTTGCCGTAGATAGATCTATTCTGTAAAGCTCCGGATTATCCCCGTCATAATCATAATCATTTGTTGCATACGCTTCCCCGGTATTTGGATTTATGGCAAGACTGTCAACACTTGTAGTATCTCCATGAACATTTTTTGGATATCCGCTCTTTACACTCCAATTATCGTTTGGATCAAAAGCATAAAGTTTTGAATGATGTTCTTTTGCTATGACATAAAGAGTCTCCTCTCCGCTATTTGGATCTATATAAAATTCAGCCCCTTCTACACTATATGGCAAAAGATTCGATTTTACAAGTTTTATATCTCCGCTATTTGGATCTATGCTATAAAGACTTGAAGGTTTGTTGTCTGAATCGCTTGAATTTTTAAAAGCGTAAATCTTACCGTCCGTTGCCCTGTAAGCGCTCCCTTCTCCGTTAAAATTTTTGGAAAGAGACATGCTTGTTGGAGTAGGAAGCGGAGAGGCTCCGGGATTTGGAATAAATTTTATAAGTTTTTTTCTATTATCGGGCAAAGCGTAACAGACTCCTTGAGCAGTATTAGAGTTATTACTGTCATCATCTATAATGGTTCCTAAAGCCTCATCATCGGCAAAAACGGCATTTTGAGCATTAGATAATTTTAATTTAAAAGTTTCATTCCCCTCTTTACTTGTATCTCCTTTAATTTTAATTACTATATTTTTACTACTTTCACCTTCATTTAAGGTTATAGAAGAATTCTTATAAATAAAATCGACTCCGCTTGTAGCGCTTCCCGTATCTATCGTCTCATAATCAAATGTTACACTTTTGCCAGACTCCACCGGCTTATCCAAAGATACTGTAAAAACCATATTTTTAAGTCCGCTATCTCCTTCGGTAATATTTACATCCGAAATAGAGATTTTCGGAGTCCCATACCTCCATCCCAAACCGTAAATTTTAAGATTATCTATTTCATGAATATTGCATCCTCCACCGCTTGAAGCGGAAATTGCCAATCTAAAAAATTTTGGCTTCTCTCCCTGATGATACGACGGATTTAAAGCGTCAAAATTATTTATTATAGTTTGATATCCGCTTCCGGTATCTCTCTCAAGCTTTATATAAAGATGATTTTTTGACATGCTATCTACGGTAAATCGATATTTATCGTTTGGTACAGGAGAGTTGGAATATTTATCTGCCAAAGGAGGATCTAAATCTTCATATCCGGCTAATTTTACATACCCATGATATCTATCAATTCCCTGTTTCCCTCTAATAGCTACGGAATTTGGTTTTTCGGTAGAAATATCTTCATAAACGGTATTTCCGTTTATATCTTCCCTTCCTTCATCATTTGTTATAAAATTCCCATACTCATCAAGTCCCAAAGCTATCCAACCTTTTTCAAATCCGGGAAGATCAACATCTTCATTGTCATTTTTCAGTTGAGCATATCCTAAAGAACCTCCAAAAGCTCCAAGAGAAGGAGTGCTTCCAACAGAAGAGTCATATAAAATAACAGCCATACCGTCAGCTCCATAATTTCCCATTCCCCTGCTAGAACTCTTACACCCTTTATAAGCAAAATGGTTAAACTCTATTACAAATTTATTATTATTAGTTGGAAATTCCCAATCCAAAGTAATGGCAGTAGATAAACTATGCTTTCTATCAGTAAGCCTCAATCTTCCATCTACAATTTGTGGCGTAAATCCCCCTTGAGCTTTTAAAACCCTATACTCTGAAGAGAGACTCCCACTATTGAAATTATCCTGAAAAACAGGTGAAGAAGCGAAAGATAAAATAGATAAGAAAATAGCGATATAAATAAACTGCTTTTTCATTAAACTTCCCTTAAAAAACAAAAATCCCTATCAATAAAAATCGGAAAATTGCAAAATTTTTTTACAATTAAATAAAGACTTAATTCTAATTATGCTTTAATTACCTACTTTGATTTAAGGAGAGAGATTTGCCTAAAAAAGCCATATTGCTTTTAAATATGGGAGGACCCAAAAATAAGGAAGAAGTTGAATTATTTTTAAAAAATATGTTTAATGACCCAAGAATTTTAACAATGCCCTCTTTTATGAGAAAAATCGTAGGTTCTATGATAGTAAATTTTAGAAAAGAAGAGGCTTTAAATAACTATAAAGCTTTAGGCGGCAAATCCCCTATTATAAAACATATGGAAAATTTAACAAAAAAACTCTCCTCCCTTTTACCTGAGATTGAAATTAAATATGCTATGAGATATACTCCCCCTTTTGCTTTTGAGATATTAGAGAAAATGAAGGAAAAAAATATAGAGGAGATAATTTTATTTCCTTTGTATCCTCACTTCTCCACCACAACCACCGCATCCTCTTTTGACGATGTTGAAGCCTCTTTGAGAAAACTAAACTATCAACCCAAAATAAAAAAAATTACAAGTTTTTACGATCATATCGGATACAATCTATCCATAATAGAAAAGATCAAAGAAGCTATTAAGGAAGAAAATCCAAAAGAGTTTGATTTGATATTTTCAGCTCACGGACTCCCTCAAAAGATGATAGAGCAAGGAGATCCTTATCAAAATCAGATTGAGAGTAATGTAGCTATTTTAAAAAATCTTCTCAAAGAATCTGGAATAAATTTTAAAAATATTCATCTTGCGTATCAGTCTAAAGTAGGACCTTTAAAATGGCTCTCTCCTTCATTAGAGGAGAAACTAAAAGAGATTGAAAATAAAAAAGTTTTAATCTATCCAATATCTTTTACTCTTGATAACTCTGAGACCGATTACGAACTATCGATAGAGTATAAAAAGCTTGCAAAGGATATGGGATTTGAAAAATTTATAGTCTCAAAATGTGTAAATGATAGCGATCTGTTTGTAAAAAGTTTAATTAGTATATATAAAGAGATTGAATAATGGAATTTATATTTTTGGGAACCTCTGCCGGAAAGCCAACAAAAGAGAGAAATGTTTCATCTTTGACTTTAAGACTTGATCAAACCTCAAGCTGGCTTTTATTTGACTGCGGAGAAGCTACGCAAAATCAGATTTTTAAAACAAAAATTCATTTTGGAAAAATAGACAAAATATTTATAACTCATCTTCATGCAGACCACTTTTTGGGACTTTTTGGATTTTTATGC
>JALVCR010000107.1 GCA_027009865.1 Campylobacterales bacterium | reverse complement strand
AGATGCGAAAGCTTTTTACGAGATGGGAGTTAGCAGAATAATTGCCGCAAGAGAGATAAGTTTAAAAGATTTGATAGAAATTAAAAAGCATCTACCTAAACTTGAAATAGAGATTTTTGTTCACGGTTCAATGTGTTTTGCTTACAGCGGCAGATGCCTTATAAGCTCCCTTCAAAGCGGAAGAGTTCCAAATAGGGGAAGCTGCGCAAACGATTGCAGATTTCCATATACTCTTTATGCCGAAAACGAAGAGAGCGGCGTTTTAATGAAGATAGAAGAGGATGAAAACGGCACTTTTATAATGAACGCAAAAGATTTAAATCTATCTTTGCATCTTGAGGAGATTTTAAAAAGCGGAGTGATAGACTCCCTAAAAATAGAGGGAAGAACAAAAAGCGCCTATTATGCCGGTATCACTGCTAAAGTTTATAGAGAAGCGATAGATGATTTTTTTGATGGAAAATTTGAAGGGGAGAGATACTATAAAGAGCTGTTGACTACAAAACATAGAGGCTTTAGCGATGGATATTTGATACACAGACCTTATGAGAAATTAAATACGCAAAAGCTTGACAGCTCTATTTCCGATGGAGAGAAACAGGTTTATGCCCTAATTGATGAGAGCGGAGAGTTCTTTTTGGCAAAAGACAAAGTAGAACCAAATGTAGAGTATGAAATAGTTCTTCCAAACAGCTTCAAATTAAAAAGATGCTCAAATGAGATAGGCTCTATTTATGAGCGGGATTTTAGATATTTTATAAAATTTAATAAAATCGAAACAAAAAATGGTAAAATTTTAACCGCGGTTCACAGCGGTAACCAAAATTTGATAAAACTGCCCTGTAAGCTGCCTCCTTATACATTTTTTAGAAAATAATTTTTACATTTTTAAGGGCTGCTCTATGAAATTTGTCTCTATTATTATTGGAAGTAAAAGCGATTATGAAGTAATGAAAGAGTGTGCTAAGACTCTTGAGAAGTTTGGAGTTTTATATGAGATTATAATCTCTTCCGCTCACAGAAGTCCTGAGAGAACGCACGCTTATGTAAAAAGTGCAGAACAAAAGGGAGCGCAAGTGTTTATATGCGCTGCCGGAATGGCCGCTCATCTTGCGGGAGCTGTTGCCGCTTTGACTATTAAGCCGGTAATCGGGGTTCCGATGAAAGGTGGAGCGATGGATGGGATGGATGCTATGCTATCAACCGTTCAGATGCCTTCCGGAATGCCTGTAGCTACCGTGGCTATAGGGAAAGCTGGAGCAGTAAATAGCGCCTATTTGGCTATGCAGATTTTAGCTTTGGAAGATGAGGATTTAAGAGTCAAACTTCAAGAAGATAGAATTTTAAAAGCCAAAAAGGTAGAGACCGATTCAGCGGAAATAGAAGTAAGGCTTTAGAATGCACTGGGTGGAATTGGAGGAGTTTGCCAAAATTTCCAATCTCGATATCGATACCGTAAAAGATATGATAGAGAGAGGTAAATTGACATATAAAAAGAGAGATGGAAAAGTTTTAATTGAAGTGGCAAAAAGCGCAACTTCTCTAATTCCCAAAGTAGATAGAATCGTTCTTGACGTAAATGAATCTTTGGCTCCGACTCTAATAGGCTCTGAGGCAATCGAGCATACTATCAATTCCCTTATGAATATGCACGATGAGGTGGTTGAGGCTAAAAATGAAGCTATAGAGGCTTTAAAAAGCGAAAATGAGTTTTTAAAAGAGACTTTGAAATCCTTGCAGGAATTGTATGAAGAGGATAGAAAAACAATTGAGACTCTAACTTCTCAGTTAAAACAAACTCAAGAGGAGCTTGAATTTACAAGAAGAAAATATAAGCTTATGTGGAATAAAACTATAGAAACTTTCGCAAAAAGGAGTTGATATGGACAAAGAGAAAAAAAGACAAAAAAGAGTAGTTCTCTTTACAAGTCCCGGATGCCATTGGTGCGTCAAAGCAAAAAATTATTTTAAAAATAAGGGTGTTAAATTTAAAGAAATTGATATAAGCAGAGACCAAGCAGCCGCAAGAGATTGTGAAAGACACGGATGCAGAGGCGTGCCTGTGGTGTTGATAGGCAGCAGATGGATATGCGGTTTTGATCAAAATAAGATAAACAGAGAGCTTGGATTAGGATAGAAGAGGCTTTAAGCCTCTATGAGGGATAATTATGCTGTTACAATTACGAAATATTGGGATGATTAAAGAGGCTGAGGTAGCGCTTGATGGTCTTACTGTCATTGCGGGAGAAAATGATACAGGAAAAAGCACAGTAGGGAAAGCTTTGTTTTCAGTGCTTAAAGCCAGACTCTTTGTTTTTAATGAAATAGAATATAACTTAGTCAATTCCCAATATTTCCAGAAAACTGAGTGGATTTTTAATAAAATATCAAAAAAAGAGCTGCTTAATAGTAACTCTTTTATTAAACTGGATAATATAGAAGTAGATTTTTCTAAAAAAAGTGCAATAAAAGGCAGTAAAAAGTTTTTAGATTCAATTTTTATAGAAACTCCTTTTATTTTTAATCTTTATGAAACTTTATCTGCTATAAGCAATGCTAATTCTATTTTAGATTTTGAAATTCCATATAACTATTTGTGGTGGGATCTCTATATTAAACTTTCTCACAAAGCAAAAACATTTTCTTTGATAGATTTTTCAGATGAAATTGAGTTTATCGAAAAGATTGTTGGGGGCACATTTAAAAAATATAATGAACCAACGAAAAACAGATGGTTTTTTGTAAGAGAGAGATGTGAATATGAGATGGAAAATGTAGCAATGGGAATTAAACAGTTTGCTATTTTATATAGTTTGATTCGTAACGGATATTTAGCTCCAGAGAGAATTATTATTTTTGATGAACCAGAAGTCCATTTACATCCAAAATGGCAATTAAAATTTGGACATTTAATAGTGCAATTAATTAAAAAAGGCGTGAAAGTTATAGTAAATTCTCATAGCCCTTATATGATTGAAACTTTGAAAAGATATAGTGAAATATATGAATTAGAAGATAAAACCAATTTTTATTTAGCAAAAGATGGATATTTCTTTTTACAGGAGTCTCTTGAAAATATTTTTGAAACTTTGGCATTACCGATGAGAGAACTTAAAAAACTCAAATTACAAAGGTATATGAGTGAAATGTGAGGAGTTAGAGAAGTTTAAAGAGCCTCTCTATCTTATAAGCTATGATAATAAAAATCGAGAGTATGTTTGTGAATATGAAAATAGATTTATAAATTTTGATAAAGCAAAAGGCCTATTGCGAAAAAGTAATGTAGGAAAAACTCCAGATTGTTTTTATATTGATGAAGATAAAAAAGAGATATGGTTTATAGAGATAAAATCGAGTCAAGAGAAGAACTTAAAGAATTTACAGATGAAAATTGAGTTAAAAAAGAAACTATTTGCTGGTTTAATTATTTTTTATGAGCTTTGCTGTTTACAAAGCTGTTTATATAAGGATTATAAAAAATATTATTTTATAATTTATGATAAAAACTATAATTCTTTTGAAGATGAAGTAATAGATAATTTTGCTGTTAATTCTATTAGAGATATTGAATTTGGTTTAGAAGATTTAAAACCGCAATTTGTTAATGAGATTTTT
>JALVCR010000106.1 GCA_027009865.1 Campylobacterales bacterium | reverse complement strand
ATCAGCCGGCTTGGATTATCCGGGAATTGGACCTGAACACTCCTTTTTAAAAGATATAAACGCAGCCTTTTACGACTCTATAACCGATAAAGAGGCTCTTGATGCTTTTGTGTGGCTCTCTCAAAAAGAGGGAATCATTCCAGCTTTCGAGAGCGCTCATGCCATAGCTTACCTAAAAAAGATGCCAAAAGAGAAGATAGAAAACTCTCTTATCATAGTAAATCTCTCCGGAAGAGGAGACAAAGATATGATTCAGGCTAAAAATCTTCTACATTTTGATTAAGAAAGGATTTAGTGGAACAATTTTTCGTAGATCTGTTAAAAGAGTATGGTTATATAATTCTATTTTTTTGGAGTATTTTGGAAGGTGAGCTTGGACTTATAATGGCTGGAGTCTTATCTCATACCGGAGATATGAACCCATATTTGGCTATCTTTGTGGGAGGTTTAGGAGGATTTACAGGAGATCAGATATATTTTTATATAGGAAGATATAATAAAAAATATATTCACAAAAAATTTGCAAAGCAGAGAAGAAAATTTGCAATAGCGCACCTTCTTTTGCAAAAATATGGATGGCCTATAATCTTTATACAAAGATATCTATATGGGCTTAGAACGGTAATTCCAATGTCCATAGGACTTACAAGATATTCGGCTTTAAAATTTGCCTTTATAAATCTCCTAAGCGCATGGGCATGGGCGGCTATTACGATTATTCCGGCATACATTTTTGGAGAAGAGATTTTAAAAGTGATAACCTATATGAAAGAGCATTGGTATTTTGCCCTGCCGGTTGCCGCTATATTTTTAGCAAGCGTTTGGTACTTTTTCTACAAGGTAGAGCAAAAAGTGCTTGAGAAAAAATTAAAATTAAGGGAGAGGATAAATGATATATGAAATTAAAAATGAAAAATTTGAAGATATAAAAAGCGATATCAAAATAGTTTTTATAGTAAATAAAAATTTTGATCACAAATGGGTAAAAGAGAAAGAGAGCTTAGATTTTTTAAATTTTAAAGGCGAAAGCGAAGAGAGCATATTTTTAAACGAAAGCAAAACCGTTTATGTAGGCGTCTCAAATTTAGATCATGATGAAATTAGAATAGCATGCGCTAAAGCTATAAAAACTATTTCAAAAACTAATGCCAAAAGCGCAAAAATAGCCCTCTATATCAAAGATTGCCCGGTTACCAACACCAAAGCTTTAATAGAAGGGTTTGAACTTGGAGCTTACCGATTTGACAGATATAAAAGCAAGAAAGAAAATTTGAATTTAGAAGAGATAATCATCTCAACCGAAGAGTATAGCGATAAAAATTTCTCCACAGATATTTTAAAAAGAGCTGTAAAAGAGGCTAAAATCGTAAGCGATGCCGTAAATTACGTAAGAGATTTGGTAAATACTCCGCCAGATGAGCTCTATCCTGAAATTTTGGCACAAAAAGCAAAAACCATGGCTAAAGAGAATGAGATTGAGTGTCAAATTTATGATGAAAATTATCTAAAAAAGGAGGGAATGGAAGCATTTTTGGCAGTCAGCAGAGCAAGCAGACACAAACCAAGAATGATTCATCTCTCTTACAAACCAAAAGAAGCAAAAGCAAAAGTGGTATTTGTCGGAAAGGGCTTAACTTATGACAGCGGAGGTCTTAGCCTAAAACCAAGCGAACATATGGTTACGATGAAATCAGATAAAAGCGGAGCCTGCGCGGTAATTGGAATTATTCAGGCTGCCAAAAAATTAAAACTTCCGGTAGAGATTCATGCCATAGCCGCCGCGGCGGAAAATATGATAGGAGGGGACGCTTATAAACCGGACGATATTTTAACGGCAAAAAACAAAAAAACTATAGAGGTCAGAAATACAGATGCCGAAGGAAGATTAGTTTTAGCAGACGCTCTTTGCTGGGCGCAGGAGAAACTAAATCCAGACTATATATTCGATTTGGCAACGCTGACTGGAGCTTGCGTAGTGGCTTTGGGAGAATATACAATAGGAGTTATGGGAAACAGCGAGGAGTTAAAAGATAGCGTTATAAAAGCTTCTAAACTCTCAGGAGAGCTTGCCTCAAAACTTCCGTTTAACAGATATCTTCCAAAACTTCTAAAAAGCAGTGTGGCCGATATCTGCAATATCTCTTCAAGCAGATATGGAGGGGCAATAACAGCAGCTCTCTTTCTAAATGAGTTTATAGAGGATAAATATAAAGATAAATGGATTCATCTTGATATAGCAGGACCGGCTTTTGTGGAAAAAGAGTGGGGATATAACCCAAGTGGAGCATCGGGAGCCGGTGTCAGACTTGCTATAAAATGGCTTCAAAAAGAGTTTTGTTCAAATAATCACAAATAGGAGAATAGATTGGGACTTAGCGTAGGAATAGTAGGATTGCCAAATGTCGGAAAATCGACAACATTTAACGCCTTGACAAAAGCTCAAAATGCAGAATCGGCAAATTATCCTTTTTGCACGATTGAGCCAAATAAAGCGGTCGTTCCGGTTCCGGACGAGAGATTAAAAGAGCTTTCAAAAATAGTAAATCCCCAAAGGGTAGTTCACTCTACAATAGAATTTGTAGATATAGCGGGACTTGTAAGGGGAGCTAGCAAGGGCGAAGGTCTTGGAAATCAGTTTTTGGCAAATATAAAAGAGACAGAAATTATACTTCATATAGTAAGATGCTTTGAGGATGAAAACGTAACCCATGTAGAAGGGGGAGTTGATCCTCTAAGAGATATAGAAATAATAGAAACAGAGCTTCTATTAGCCGACATTCAAACTTTAGAGAGAAGAATAGAGAGATTAAAAAAACAGGCTAAAGCGGATAAAAAAGCCAAAGCTGTTTTAGATACGGCAGATGAGCTTTTAAAACATCTAAATGAGGGAAAACCGGCTTCCACATTTTCAAAAAGAGAGAGCGAAGAGTTTAAAGCTCTAAACAGGGATTTAAGATTTCTAACGGCAAAAGATATCATTTACGGCGCAAATGTAGATGAGAACTCCCTAACTGAAGATAACGAATATGTAAAAAAATTAAAAGAGTTTGCAAAAGAGAAAAAAGCGGACGTAATTAAGCTATGCGCCAAAATAGAAGAGGAGATGGTAGCGTTAGATGATGAAGAGAAAAAGGAATTTTTAGAAGAGCTTGGAGTCAAAGAATCTGGACTTGAGCAAATTATTAGAAAAAGCTTCGATAAGCTTGGCCTTATGAGCTACTTTACTGCCGGAGTAAAAGAAGTTCGCGCTTGGACGATAGTAAAAGGGACAAAAGCTCCTCAAGCTGCCGGCGTAATTCACAAAGATTTTGAAAAAGGCTTCATTAGAGCCGAAGTAATCTCTTATGAAGATTTCATAAAATACGGCGGAGAGGCGAAAGCTAAGGAAGCTGGCAAAATGAGACTTGAGGGAAAGGATTATATCGTTCAGGATGGAGATATAATGCACTTTAGATTTAACGTATAGGATCTAATTTGAAAAAAGGGGTTTTGTTTTTTCTTTTGATAAACGCTCTTTTTGCAAAAAATTTTGATTATGCCGATGCTTTGAAAAAAAATCTTCTCTTTTTCGAAGCTCAAAGATCGGGAAAAGTAGAACCCAAAAAATATATCTACAAACTTGGCTGGATAAAATCATCTGCCAT
>JALVCR010000105.1 GCA_027009865.1 Campylobacterales bacterium | reverse complement strand
GAGTGTATTTAATGTATTGAATCCTCCTGAAAGGCTGATAGAGAGTTTGATAGCTTTAAGCGTGTTTTTAACGGCTTTAAATAATGTTAAGCCTGTTTTAAAGTTAAAAAAAGAGTGGATTTTGGCTTTTGTTTTTGGTTTTATTCACGGATTTGGATTTGCCAATGCCTTAAGAGAGCTTAAGCTTTCTTTTGGCAGTTTTTCCAAAATAGTCTTTAGTTTTAATTTAGGAGTGGAGGCTGGACAGATAGCAATTGTCTCTTTGGTTTTTCCCATTTTGTTCTTTCTCTCTAAAAAAGGATTTTATAAAAATATTTATCTGTTTTTGGTTTTTGCCGCAATGATAATTTCTCTTTTTTGGTTTATAGATAGAAGTTTTGGTTTGTAATTTGTTTTAAAAGATTTGAATACTCTTTTTCAATCTCTATATTTCCTCTCTTTTTAGCTCCGTTTATTAATATTTTGCATTTCTTTTCTATCTCTTTTTTTACCAAATCTTTAACTTTAGGATCGTTTATATGTTTTAGCATAGCTTTTATTCTAAATCTGTCCATCCCCCAATATTTCATCGAGAGCTGATCTTCGTGTCCGCCTGTTTTTGCAATTAGAGGCTCGTCTATTAAACCTATAAAATATTTTTTGGAAATTCTAAGCCAAAGATCGTAATCTTCGCAGGCTGGAAGGGATGGATCAAATACTCCGACATCTTCAAAAACTTTTCTGTGAATCATTACAGCTGAAGGAGAGATGTGGCACATATTAAGGGATGGTTTAAAAATATATCCTTGAAGTTTTTTTCTAAATCTTTTTGCTTTATTTATTTGGATACCGTTTTTTATCCATATTTCGTCTGTTTGAGAGATTAAAATATCTGGATTTTCTTTATGAAACTTTATTTGTTTTAATAATTTATCTTCAAACCACCAATCATCCGAATCCAAAAATGCTATCCACTCTCCCTTTGCCTCTTTGATTCCTCTATTTCTCGCCTCGCTTACTCCAAGATTTTGCTGATAGATAACTTTTATATCTTTTATTTTTTCTAAAATTTTTAGAGTCTCATCTGTTGAGCCGTCATCTACTACTATTATCTCATCAGCTTTAAAAGTCTGATTTTTTACAGATTCTATCGCTCTTCTTACCTTTTTGGCTCTGTTAAATGTCGGTATGACAACCGAAATCATCAATACTCCTTTTTGTAGATGAAATCTATTCCGCTGGAGTTTGGTTTTATTGTAATGTCCGTTTCAAATTTTGGGGAGTGCTCTATTTGAATCAAAAGCGTAGATACGGTATCGTTTCTATAAATTATCGTAACTTTTTTTGATATTTTTTTACCTATTTCAACTCCTATAGAGCCGTTTTCTTTTGTCATCAAAGCGAGTCTGTCAAGTTTTATTCCAAGATTTTTTACAAGCTCTTTTGCTAAGGTATTTCCGAAAAAAGATATCAGTTTAGAAGAGCTTGAATTTTCTTTGTTTAGCAGATTATTGGAAGTTGTGCCAAAAAGTATCAAAGATAGAATATCGCTTTGACTAAGATAAGGCTCTGAGGAGAATAAAACGATAGGAGATTGCAAACTCCCGGTTATCGTAATGGTTATTTGGTAAGGATTTTTAAAATATAAAAGTTTTATATTTAGATATGGGTTTAGAGGGTCTCCTCCAAAAAGCAGCTCTCCACCGTCTATTTTAAATATTTTATCCTCCTTTTTGACACTTCCTTTCAAAATTTTTACCATTCCAAGGATCTCGGTATCTTTTTTATACTCTTTCCAAATTGTTATATCAGGTTTAAAAGTGGCTTTTATCTCCTTTGTATCGTAAAAAATAGGTTTTTTGGAAAAAATTCTTATATTAATGGAAGTTAGAGATTTTTTGGTCTCTTTTTTTGGAACTCTTTGTAAAATAATTATATCTTTGTCTTGAATTTTATAGGTTTTTGAAGGGTAATAGGATATTTTTGCGCTGTGAAGTTTGATAAAGCCTTCTATATCTTTCTTATTTTTATAACTCTTCATAGAGATTTTAGTATCGAAAACGCTTTTTATCTCCTTTGTTTTTACATTAAAGTTTTTAGCTGTTAGGTTGAAATTTCCCCTATCTTTTTTTAGATTGTAAACTCCTTTTAAAACTCCTTTATTATTTATAAAGAGAGAGTTTATCTCTATTTTTGAATTTTTTATGAAAATATCGCTTTGTTTGTTGGAGAAGAATTTTTTATCTAAAATGTTAAAAGAGTAGTTTTTAATCTCTATCTTTTTTGGCGATATTTTAAGATTGCTCTTTAGCTTCTCGGCTACTAAGAAGCGGTTTTTCTTGTATTCATAAAGAAGCCATTTTGCATATATTTTTGTTTTTGATTGCATATTTTTTATAAAATTACTGCTTTTTATAAATAATTCTCCATCTATGGGCAGATTTTTATATTTTGGAAGGATTTGATTTTTTAGCTCTCTTATAGATGGAATTTTGGCGTTTAGAGAGATATTTTTTTCTATGTTTCCTTTTATATAAACTTTAGAGGTTGAAATATCTATTGTTGAATTTAAATCTTTTGAATTTAGGTTATAGTTCACTTCTCCTTTTAGCGCTTTGCCCTCTATTTTTGATACTATTTTATCCTTTTTTAATGTTGTTTTTAGATTTACAGGAAAGATTTTTAGGTTTGAAAGTTTTTTGTTTATTGGAGTTAGGATAGAGTTAATTTCTAAATTTTTGGATAATTTCAAAACGGAGTCTGTATTTATATACGGATTTTTTAGATTTACAAATATTTTAGATAGTTTCGGATTTTTTAAATTTATTTTTGATTTTAGAGTTATTTTGCTTTTTATATTCTCCATTTTTGTTTTTATATTTAAATAGAGTGTTTTAAAATCTTCTAAATTAAACTCTCCTTTTATTTTTGAGGATAGAATCTCTCCCTTTATTTTTTTATTATTTCCATTGTAGTTAATTTTTAAATTATTCAAAAGTTCTTTTGCCATTTGAGGGATATTTTGAAATTTTTTGCACTCAATCTCTCCTTTTAATTTCAAGCTTCTATTTATATCCAGATTGTTTAAAAGATTTAAATCTTCGAAATATAGGCTTTTTAGATTTAAAGAAGTTTTCGATTTAAATATTTTATTTTTAAAGAGATAAGAGAGAACCGTTTTTGAGTTTTTTATCTCTATTTCATATTTTGAGAGATTATTTTTTAAAAAATCTTTGGCTTTTAAAAAGATAGTGGCTCTTAAAACTTTGTTATTTAATTCAAAATTTGCATTTATTGGATAAATTTTTGTAAAGTTTATATTTTTAGAATATTTTTTAAAATAGTTATTTTTTAATCTTATTTCGCTTTTTGCAAAGAGTCTGTTTTTATCTATTTTTCCTTTTATATTGAAATATCCTAAATTTGAGTCTATTATTGTATTTAATGTATCTAAATAAAGGTATTTAAGATCAAAGAAGCCACTTTCGCCATTTAGTTCTATTTTGTCTATTTTATAGTTTTTATATGTAAAAGGTTTTGTATTTATAAAGAGATTCTCTAAGATAATCCCATTTATTAAGATATTTGAGGAAGCCTCTTTTTTCTTTTTTTGATTTAAAAATGTTGTTAATTTGTCTATATCGAGATTTTTAATCTTTAATATATTTAAATATATA